>JBBRIV010000171.1:0-6656 GCA_038220425.1 Candidatus Limnocylindrales bacterium | reverse complement strand
CGCCGCCGGCCGACATCTGGTACACGCTGCTGGTGATCGCCAGCTTGTCGGTCGAGGTTCCGATCGAAGGTCCCTCGGGGACCAGGTCGTCATAGGTCCAGAAGTAGAAGTCCCACAGGCCATGCGGGTCGGTGGTCTCCGATACGGCCAGGTCGACGTAGCCGTGGCCGAACTGGGCATGCGCGTCGGCCACGCAGTCCCAGGTCAGCTCGGTCGCGACGAACCGGCCGTGGAGACTGTCGTAGATCACCCGGGGCGCCCGGTCGTACAGCGGCGGGGCGATCCCGAACAGGCCCGACACCGTCGTCTGCAGCCCGACGAGATTGCCCGCCCGGTTGGTGATCCGCATCGCCAGGCCGGCCATCTGGATGACCTGGTCGGGACCTGCGGCAACCGTCGAGTTGGCCGGCTCGGACGTGGGGCTGGCCTGGTCGGCAGCGGCCAGGCCGGTGAAGCCGGCAGTGTGATTGTCGGCTGCCGCGGTCAGGCTGGCCGGCACCGGGGCCGGCGCACTGAGCGGCCGGACCGTCCCGGCAGCGGCCGGTGCGGGCGTGCTGGCAGGTCCGCCCGCAAGTCCGCCCCCAGGCCCGCTGGCCACCCGGCTGGCCACCCCGCTGGGCCCAAGGCTCGACCCAGAGGTCGCCCCACGAGGCGTGGCCCGAGCTGCCGGGGCGGCCCCCAGTGGACGGCTGGCATAGCGCTGGCCGGCGGGGTGACCGGCCGATCGGTACGGCGAGGGAACCGAACCGGCGGGCTGCAGACGGCTGCTCGCCGCGACCGGCCGAACCAGGGGAGCACCGCTGGAGCCAAGGACCAGGAGCGCAGTCAGAAGGCCGGCCCGTCCTGCCGTCAGGCGAACCGTCATCTAGGGCGTCGGAGCTTCGAAATAGCCGGTCAGGTCGAAGATCAGCTGAGCGTTGCCGCCAGCGGTTGCCCGGACCACGAACCACAGGTTGCCCGTATCGTCGACTGGCACGTTGACCCCATTCGCTCGAATGTCGCCCAGCGGGAAGTTGATCGTCGATGTCTGGGGCAGGGCGCTCGACGAGTTGCTGACCGTCACGTAGCCGGCTGCCGTCTGGCCGACCACCGTCAGGTTGCCGGTGACGGCCTGGGCGTCGATTGAAACCCCGTAGTGGCCGTTCACCTGGACGCTCCGCGGGATGCCACCCTGGCTGCCGGTCAGGCCGTTGATGTAGCCCCCGTGCCCAAGCGGCTGGCGGGTATCCACGTAGCGCCCCGGGTTCAGCGGATGGAAGAGCAGACCGGTCCCGGCCGGGCCGTAGTAGCCGGTGACGTCCAGGATCAGGTTGGCCGTGCCGCCGGGTGCCCGGTAGACCGCCGAGACCGTGCCGCCGGCTCCGATCGCGACGGTCAGGCCGTTGGACCGGATGTCGCCCAGGCCGAAGTTCAGAGTCGACGTCTGGGGTGTGTTGGTGGGGTCCCGGGTGACCGCCACGAAGCCGCCCATCGTCTGACCAACGACCGTCAGGTTCGCGCTGATCGCCGTCGCATCGGCCGGAATCCCGGCGGTCCCGGCCACCACGAAGGACTGGGCCAGGTTGGCCTGGAACGTGCCTGTGCCCAGCCCGTGCCGGGTGTCGAGAACGCGCACCGGGTCGATCGGGTGGAATCCGTCACCCGACCCCTGATCGTAGGTACCGGCAGCATCGAAGATCAGCTGCGCGGTTGCGCCGGGCGCGCCGTGGTAGGTGGCCACGAGCGTGCCGGCCGGGCCCAGCGGGATCGTCACGTTGTTGGCCCGGGTATCGCCGGCCCGGAAGTTGATCGAGGAGTTGGTCGAGCTCGGATCGGGCGAGAGGGTCACGAATCCGCCCGCGGTGGCATTCGTCACGGTCAGGTTGCCGGCCACCGCCACCACGCTGGTCGGCCCGGACAGGGGCAGGTGGATCAGCCGGGAGATGCCCGCGGTCAATGGCCCAGCCAGGCCAATGCCTCGTCGCGAGTCAATCAGCCGGATTGGATCCACGCTGCTGAAACCCGCCCCCTGGCTGGTGCTGATGCTGCTGAAGCTGGTCGCCCACGCTCCGCTGTCGGTGGTGTACTCGGGACTGACCCAGATCCGGCTGGGATCCTGGGGATCCTGGCCGGCCATTGAATAGTCACCCCAGCGCGTGCCCGCATAGGCGGCACTGCCGGCCACCACCAGGCCCGGGTCGCTCCAGGCCAGCCATGGGTCGTAGCGGCCGTGGTACTGGGCGTAGCCCGAGGGCGCGATCGTGTCCGAGGACGCGGTGTACACGGCATGCAGGACGCCGCTGCCGGTGAAGGCAATCGCCGCCTGGTACTCGTCGAGCCCGTTCGAGCCCAGCAGGACATCGCCGTAGCGCGTGGGCTCCAGGTAGCCGCTGGGCTCGGCCAGGCTGATGATCCGGACACAGTCCCGGACGACCGTGTCGCCGGCCGGGGTGCACGGATAGGTGGAGGTGATCGCCAGCAGGCCGTCGTGCCAGATCTCGGCCGTCGGTCGAGCATCGACCGCCGCGGCGATCGTGGCGGGCCCGGGCTGCGTGGGCTGCCCGGGATCCAGGAACGGCGCGACGATGCCGTCGGCCGACAGGTCGAACAGATTCCCGTCGATCGTATTGGCCCGAGCCGAGCCGGTCGCTGCCACGTACACGACGTCCAGCGGGCTGCTCGAGCTGACCGCTCCGATCAGGCGCAGGTCGGGCGAACTGACCGGCTGCTGGAGGACCGGTCGGAGCCACACGAACTGGGGTGGGAAGGCAATCGCGAAGGCGTGCCAGGTCGTGAATCCCGGGGCCAGCTCGGCCAGGTCGATGATCTGGAGTGCCTCACCGCCGGAGCTTCCGCCCAGGCAACCCGGATCGGTGGGGCTGCCACCGGCCTGGAGGGCCGACACATCGGCCGTGAAGGCCAGCTTGTCGCTGGACATCCCGAAGGTCGGCTGGTCGGGCAGAGCGTCATTGAAGGTGATCGTGCCCAGGGTCCAGTGGCCCAGGGCGTCGACTCCGTCCGAGATGGCGAATTCGATATGGCCGTGGCCGAACATGGCGCCGTCACCGGCGAAGGTGTTGGTCGCGCAGTCCCAGCTGACCTCGGAGGCGAACCAGCGGCCGAGCGTGGCGTCGTAGGCCACCCGGGGCGACGCGTCGAAGGTCTGGTAGGCGCTGCCGCCGGAGGGTTCGGGCAGGTTGAAGAAGTCCGGCGTGGCGATGGCCGAGTTGTCGAGCAGGGCGCCAGTCCGATCGGCGATGATGATGGTCCCATTGACGGCCTCGATCGCCTGGTCGAGCCCGATCGCCGTCGACCCGTCGGCGGGCTCGACGCCGGTCAGGGGCTGGCGGCCGCCGACGCCCGGGGACGTCACCACGCCGGCCGGCGCTCCGCTGCTCTGCCATGGATCAGGTGAGGGAGGGGCCGGCAGGGTGACCTGGGGCGACTGTGCCGACGCGGCCCGCCGGGCAGCCAGCTCGGTTGCCCGGAGCCGACCCGTCGCACGGTCGACGCCGGCCCGGGCGAATGGCGCCGGCCCAACCTTGCGGCCGACGAGGTCGGCGCCGTCGATCCGGCCCCGGCTGCTGGGCGAACCAGCGCTCATCGGTCGGCCGATCCGGCTGAGCTGGCTGGCGTGGGCCGGCAGGGGACTCGCGGCGATGATTTGGCCCGGGCTCGCCGGCACGGCCAGCAGGGCGACGAGCAGGCCGGCCAGGACGGGTCCGCGGCGGGACGAGCGATAGGTCGATCGGCGCTGAGCGCTGCTCATGGGCTTCCTCGCATTGCGGCGGGGCGAGTCCGGTCCGTCCCGAGCTCCGACACCGTTTCCGCCGCCAGCCTACCAGCGGAGCGCCCGGCCGGGCTACGATGACGCCAGACGCGCCTTCGTGGACGCGCCAGGTTGGAGGCTTGATGGAGCTCTGGGGCGGCCGCTTCCGGGAGGCGAGTGACCAGCGCCTGGCCGACTTCACTCGATCCATCGAGCTCGATTCGGCGCTCGCCGACGACGACCTGGTGGGTTCGATCGCGCACGTCCACGGACTGGCCGGCGCCGGCCTGCTGAGCGCCGCCGAGGCAGCCACGATCGTGGCCGGGCTCGAAGGCCTGCGCGCCGAGGTGGCGGCAGGGACGCTCACCTGGGACCCGGCCCTGGAGGACGTCCATCTCAATCTCGAGGCAGCCCTGACCGCCCGGATTGGTCCGCTGGCGGCCAAGGTCCACACCGGTCGCTCGCGCAACGACCAGGTGGCCACCGACCTGCGCCTGTGGACCCGGCGGGCCGTTGGCCGGCTGGACCAGGCCCTGGTCACGATGGAGCAGGCGCTGGTCGGGCTGGCCGAGCGCGACGGCGAGGCCGTCCTGCCCGGGACGACCCACATCCAGCCGGCCCAACCGATCCTGTTCGCACATCACCTTCTGGCCTACGTCGAGATGCTCGAACGGGACCGGGGTCGCCTGGCTGATGCCCGCCGCCGGTTCAATGTCTCGCCCCTCGGCTCGGGCGCCCTGGCCGGGGCCGGCTTTCCCCTCGACCGGGCCGCCGTCGCCCGGGAGCTGGGCTTCGACGGCCCCAGCGCCAACTCGCTGGATGCCGTCAGTGACCGCGATTTCGTGGTCGAGATCCTGGCCGCGGTGGCCCTCGGGATGGTCCACCTGAGCCGGCTCTCGGAGGAGCTGACCTGGTGGTCCAACCCGCGCTTCGGGTTCGTCCGCCTGTCCGACGCGTTCTCGACGGGCAGCTCGATGATGCCCAACAAGAAGAATCCGGACCCGGCCGAGCTGGTTCGGGGCCGGGCCGGACGGGTGATCGGGGCCCTGGCCGGCATGCTGGCGGTGCTCAAGGGCCTGCCCCTGGCCTACCAGCGCGACCTGCAGGAGGACAAGGCGCCCCTGTTCGAGAGTGTCGCAACCTACGAAGCCTCGCTGGCCGTCCTGGCCGGCCTCATCGAGAGCCTGGCCGTGGACCGGGTCCGGATGCGGGCCGCGGCCGACGAGGGCTTCATCACGGCCACCGCCGTCGCCGACGAGCTGGTCCGCCAGGGTGTCCCGTTCCGGACCGCCCACCACCTGGTGGGCCGGCTGGTGGCCCAGGCAGAGTCGGCCGGAGTGGGCCTGGCCGACCTCGATGATGCGGTCCTTCGATCGGCCCTGGTGGCGTCGGCAGATCCCAACGCCGGGACCCTCGCCGCCGACCCGGCCGCGCCCGGATTGCTCCGTACCGCCGCCGGCATCGAGGCCGCCCTGGCCTCGTCCGATGTGCTTGGCGGAACAGCTCCGGCGCGGGTCTCGGCGGCCATCGCGGCGGCCCGCCGGCGCCTGGACGGGTGACCAGCGCGACGCTGCCCCTGGGCCTGATCCGGCGCGCCCCCAAGGTTCTCCTGCACGATCACCTCGATGGCGGCCTGCGGCCCCAGACGATCATCGAGCTGGCCGCCGAACAGGGCTACCAGGGCCTGCCATCGACCGATCCGGAGGAGCTCGGACAGTGGTTCCGGCGGGGCGCCAGCCAGGGGTCGCTGGAGCTCTATCTCGAGACGTTCGAGCACACCGTCGGGGTCATGCAGAGCCGGGCTGCCCTGGTCCGGGTGGCCGCCGAATGCGCCGAGGACCTGGCCGCCGATGGCGTGGTCTACGCCGAGGTCCGCCACGCGCCCGAGCTGTCAACGAGCGGGGGCCTGTCCCTCGACGAGGTGGTCGAGGCGATCCTGGAGGGCTTCCGGATCGGCGCCGAGCGGGTACCCGCCCACACAACCGGCCGGCCGATCGTGATCCGCTTCCTGGCGACCGCCATGCGCCAGGCGAACCGGGCGGCGGAGATCGCCGAGCTGGCCCTGCGCCATCGAGATGCCGGGGTGGTCGGCTTTGACATCGCCGGCCCGGAAGCCGGCTATCCGCCCGGCCGTTTCGCCCAGGTCTTCGAGCGGCTGGTCCACGCCAACTTCCACCTGACCCTGCACGCCGGCGAAGGCTACGGCCTGCCCTCGATCCGGGAGGCTCTCGACCTGGGGGCCGAGCGCCTCGGCCACGGTGTCCGGATCGTCGACGACATCGAGGTGGACGGGAATGGCAACGTCCGGCTGGGCCGGCTGGCGGCCTATGTCCGGGATCGCCGAATTCCGCTGGAGCTGTGCCCCACTTCGAACGTCCATTCGGGCGCGGCCGGATCGATCGCCACCCATCCCATCGACCTCCTCCGCCGGCTGCGCTTCCGGGTCACGGTCAATACCGACAACCGGCTGATGAGCGACGTGTCCCTGTCCAGCGAGTTCGAGGCGCTGGACGCGGCCTTCGGACTGGGCCTGGACGAGATTGAGTGGCTGACCCTGAACGCGATGAAGAGTGCGTTCCTGCCCTTCGATGAGCGCCTGGCGATCATCACCGACACGATCAAGCCGGGCTTCGCGGCGTTGCGCCGGGAGCTGCCCGGCCCGCCCTGACCAGGTCAGGCCCGCCAACGTGGCAGTCCGGGCCCGCGGATCCGATCACGCGCACCCGGACTTGAGCCGACCTTAGGTTGAGCCGTGCGGCCTGACCACGGTGGCCGCTGGAAGACTCGGTTGCAGTTGGGGGGACATGGTTCGAGCCCGCAGCGCGATGCCACGGGCTCGAACCCTTGAGGGACAGGTGGCGCCGGTGTCAGCCCGGCATGGGCGGGATGACCAATCGTTCCTTGGGGA
>JBBRIV010000170.1:0-6669 GCA_038220425.1 Candidatus Limnocylindrales bacterium | reverse complement strand
GATCCGCGCATACGAGCTCGTCGGTGGGGATCACCCGGCCGAGCTCCAGGACTTCCCGTACTCGGATCGTGGGTATCCATCCGGTCGCTGACGGGGCGTGCGCTCGCCGCGAGGCCGGACGGCAGGCCCCGCCGGGCCCTCTGTTGCGTTTCTTGTCAGGGGCAGACGATGGTGCCCTGAACGTGTTCCGGGCCGGGCGCTATCGCGCCAGCGGGGACGGCGCCCTTGAGCGAAACGTCAAGCGTGATCGTGTGATGGTCTGCGGACAGAGCCAGGCCGCTTGTCCCGATGTAGTAGGTGTCCCCCTGCACCTGCCATTTGATGTTCGGAAGGTCGCTCACCTCGACCCCGAACGAGGCGCCCAGGCCTGGGTAGTCGCCCCCATTCGCATCGAACACGAGACCGGTCTGGTTTGAGCCGTACGCGAGCGGGGTGCATCGGCCGGCCGAACCGATGGCCTTGAACGGCGTCGTGCCGGTGAAGGTGAGGTTGACCGAAACGCCCGCGCCTGAGGCCGTCGGCGTGGACGGGATGGGGCCGGACGGACCTGCGGACACGGAGGGACTGACCGACGCGATGGCCGCGGATGCGGGCGCCTGCGAGGCGCCAGCCGACGTGGTGACGCCTCCACATCCGGCAAGGCCCAGGGCCAGAACGACAATCACGATGCCGCGCCGAGGTTGGTCCACGTCTACTCCCCTTCTTGCCATGGGGGCTGATGGTTGATTCTGAGCCTACGAATTCGGTCCCTGCCGCCTGACCTTGCGCACGTGCCAGCCATGCGATCCAGCGCCGATGGTCCCGGCAGAGGGCGCGTGCTCAGGCACATGTGACCGTGCCTTTGGCATGCTCGGGACCCGGTGCCACCGTTGCCTGGGAGTGGACCGGGAGGAGGTCGAGGTCGAGGGTAGCCGTGAGATGGTCCGTCGAGACGGTGATGGCAGCTCCGCCCCGGTTCGTGTAGCCGATCCCAGAGCCAATGAACCAGTTCAGGATCGCCGCGTGACCCGCGACCTCCTGGATCATCACGCCGGTGCCCAGGGCAGGGTAGTCGGAACTGGAGGCATTGAACAAGAATCCCTGTGACCCATCGGGCAACGGCGTGAGAAGGCATGCGCCCGCCGTGCCCTTGGCGGCTGCAGCCCGCCAGCCGCTGAAAACGAGATCAACCGTGGCGTGCAAGTGTCTCGGCGACGCGCCGCCCGACGGGGCCGCAGAGGGGCCACTCGAAGGTGTTCGTTGGGCGGCGGCAGGGGAGGCGGTCGGAGCAGTCGGAGTCAACGTTGCCGCCACGCCTGGAGTTGACGAGCCGCAGGCAGAAACCACCATTACGACTGCGAGGCCGAGAATGATGGCGCGTTGCTGGTTGCTCATGGCGGTGATCACCTCCGTGCTGGGCGACGCAAGCGCGATGGCACCTTGCTCGAAACTCAGTCTCCTGAGGTGACGGCTCCGACTCTGGGCCCGTTATCGCCGTCCATAGTTGGCGGCAGCATCTGGCCCTACCGAAGAGCGTGGCACGACGATAGCACCGCCATTCTCGATGGAATCGCTGTATTCAGCGGCCTGCCCAGAGGGAAATCGCCGATCGCCCTCAGAACTTCGAGATGCTGCCCAGCGCGTTGTTGACGACCCAGATGTTGACCCCGTCGAAGGCCGCACCCGCGGGCCCGGCATTTGGGTGGGCATAGCGCCCCAGGATCGTGCCATCACTGATCCGGAGTTTCACGATCGCCGGGTCCGCCGCGACCCACAGGTTCGCTCCATCGAATGCAAGCGCCCATGGTCCGGCGCAGCAGGCCGTCCCGAGCGGAATGTCGGCCAGGCGAGCGCCGTCGCTCGCCCGGAAAGCGGTGATGCTATTCGACCCCTGGTTGGCGAGCCAGATGCTGGAGCCATCGAAAGCGACGGCCCTGGGGAAACCACCCGGGACATCGGGATACGTGCCGATCAACGTCCCATCGCTGGCACGGACCTCCGTGAGGTCGTTGGAGCCGGTGTTGGCAACCCACAGGTTCGTGCCGTCGAAGGCAATCCCAGAGGGGCTGATCCCGACTGCAGCGGTTCGGACAAGGGCGCCGTCGCTGGCCCGCAGCTCGGTCACGACACTCGGGCTCGTGCCATCGCCGCCATCGGTGAGCCAGATGTTCGCGCCATCGAAGGCGATCGCAGTTGGAATGGTGCCGGCGGGATAGGTACCGACGAGCGAACCATCGGCGGCATGCAACCTGCTCACATTGTCGGAGCCGCTATTGGCGACCCAGATGCTGGCCCCGTCGTAGGCAATGGCGACCGGCTTCACCCCGACCGGGTAGGTCCCGACCAGCGACCCGTCAGCCGAGCGGAGCTTGGTCACGGTGGCGGCGCCTTCGTTGGCGACCCACAGGTTCGTGCCGTCGAAGGCGATCCCCACCGGGAGGTTGCCAACCGGATAGCTCTGGCCGATCTGGTTGGCCGGGTACCAGCGCAAGATCGCCAGCTGCTGAGGGTTCGGACCGGCCGACCCACCCGGTCCGAGCTGCCCTGAGTTGCCGAACGTGATCGCGTGGTCGCCCGAGGCGCATTCGTCGAGGGGTGTCGTGGCCGACTGGGCCACGTTGTAGATCGAGCCCGAGTGGTTGCCCAGGCAGCCCGTGAAGGGTCCGCTCCGGCTGAACAGGTTCGCGACCGCAAGGACGCTGGTTGTGACAGTCAGGACTAGGACCAAGGCAGTCACGGCGGCGATCCGGGACGAGCGACCGAGCGAGGGGCCTCGAGGTCGTCGGTGCATGATCAAGCTCCTCGCCCCCCAATGGGTCCCCGGAGCAACGTGGCATTGGTTGGCGATCTACCCTCGGCCGGTCCGGTCGCTCCAGGCTCGTCCGGACCGACTGAGGGGGCGGGCAGCGTGGCCGGGTACGGTGGGTCGGGGCAATAGGGTGTTGTGCCTAGGAGGGACGCTCCAACCACCCGAACAGGCCGTCTCGGCCGAATGAACCACGATGCCGACCAAGCCTTCCAACGCGACGGACCGGGTCCAGCGGACGACCGCACTCCTAAAGAACGGCCAAGCAGCCGGTCACCTCCCGGTTGATGGTGCCAATGCAGTCCAAGTGATGGATGCCATCGACTTCCTATGTGCGTTGAGTGGCCGTTGCACAGCAGCCGCGATCCTCGGCACTCGAGTCGTCTTTAGTTGGGAGAAATCTTGTGGTGATGCGGTCTAGATTGGGCGGGCTGGCGCTCGGTTGTGTGCTCGCAATGCTGACGACGGTAGGGGCCTGCTCAGCTCCCCAATCCGTCGATCCGACCGCTATCGTCGGCAGAGGTTCGACGTGGGTGGCCGATCGCTGTACCTCGAATGCCATGGGACCGGCAGCCCGACTGTCGTCATGGACGCGGGCCTTGCGAACAGCCATACGACGGGGGCCGCCGTCTCGCCCTCCGTGGCTCCGACTACCCGGACCTGCTCGTACGATCGAGCGAACGAAGGCGCGAGCGACGGCGCAGCGAAGCCGAGATCCAGCGCCAACGTGGTTGCTGATCTGATTGCCCTTCTGGAGGCCGCCTCATTGCGGCCGCCGTATGTCCTGGTTGGACACTCATTCGGCGGGCTGGACATGCGCCTGTTCGCGGCCTCGAACCCCAGCGCCGTGTGGGACTTGTGCTTGTTGATCCCACCCCGGCCGACTTTGTCGACGGGGAATGTGGCATCGTCGATGCGGGCGTCTGCATGACGCTCCGGAACGATTGGGATCCATCGAGGAATCCGGATGGCGGAGCTCCGACGCAGGACGAAGCCTGGCCCGGCGGGGCCGGAAGCGCGTGCCCGCCCTGGAGGAGGCACTTAGTCATCGACTGATTCGATCCGGGCGATGGATCTGGCATTCGGAATGTCGGGCCCCTCGATCACACCCGCGGAATATGCGCCGTGGCGTTCGTAGCCAGTGGAGAGC
This sequence comes from Candidatus Limnocylindrales bacterium, assembly GCA_038220425.1. Classification (GTDB taxonomy): domain Bacteria; phylum Chloroflexota; class Limnocylindria; order Limnocylindrales; family CSP1-4; genus Palsa-1033. Next base: position 2,734 of record JBBRIV010000170.1, on the reverse strand, counting down.
CATTTCCAACCGGCGCGCCCGAGTCCTCTGGTTGGCCACCTTACCGGCCGGCTGGCTGGCCTACTGCCTCGAGCGTCTCGGCCTGGCCGAGCAGGTCCGCCGGATACGCCTGCTCTTGGAGTGACCCGAGCAGTGGCGGCACCGGATCGTCTCCAGCTGTGGTGACCGACCGGTAGGGCCATCAGCATTTCATCAGCGGTTCGGGCCATCCTGCCACTGACCGAGCCCGGTGTTAACACTTGGCCGGCCCCGAATCGGATCCCGAAAGGATTGAGATGAAGGTCAGAATCTGGGCGACCCGGTTGGCCGTTGTCGCCTTCGGGCTGGTGCTGTTTGCAGCGCACCCGGCTCATGTCGCCGCCTCTCCGATCACCGACTTGTCGTCAAAACCGAATCCGTCTCCCGCCTGCTCCACAGTGGACTTCACTGCGACCGTCTACGGCATCTTTCCGCCACCCCTCGGCGGTGTGATCTTCTTCGACGGCACCACAGAGTTAGGCGCCAAGGCCCTGGGGCCGGACTTCGACGGCACCTTTCTCGGGGTTCCGGTCCCGACGAACCACAGTTCGGCGACCATTTCGACCGCCCTCGGCGCCGGTACCCACATCATCACCTTTACGTACCTCGCCACAGAGGTTGGCAGCGGTCTCAGCGACCCGCTGGTGCAACACGTCACGGCTGCCGTATCGACCACCAATGTGACGTCGTCGGTCGACCCGTCGGTCTTCGGCCAGCCGGTCACGTGGTCCGCCGACGTCTCGAGCGGATGCTCGGGTAGCGTGGCGGGCACCGTTCAGTTCCGCACGGATGGCGTCGACGTCGGCGGCCCGCAACCGGTCGACGGCGCCGGCCACGCCTCGTTCGCACCCTCCGGGCTGTCAGCCGGCCTCCATCCCGTGCAGGCCGTCTTCACGAGTTCCGATCCCAATGTGCTGGGGAGCACGGGCACGTTGTTCCAAGGTCTCGTACTGCCGGGTCAGCTCGTGACCCCGGCCGTCACGACGACCACCCTCGCATCGTCCAACAACCCGTCTGAATTCGGCGCGAGCGTGACGTTCACCGCCACCACCACCGTCGACGCACCTGGATCGGGGACACCGAGCGGAACGGTCCAATTCCAGGACAACGGGGCGAATGTCGGGTCGCCGCAGGCGGTCGGCGGCGGAAGTCAGACAACGTTCGTCACGACAAGCCTGCCGGTCGGAAACCACTCCATCTCGGCGTTCTACTCCAGTGACAGCGTGAACTTCAAGGATAGCTCGACCACCCTGACGCAGGTCGTCGACAAGGCCCGAACCACCCTCACCTACGACGGCGACACGACCGCCGACTTCCACGATCCCGCCAACCTGTCGGCGAGACTCACCCGAACCGACAACGGCGCTCCGATCGCCGGAAAGACCGTCAACCTGGCCATGGCCGCCGAAACCTGCGCCCAGGTGACGGATTCGAACGGGGAGGCTGTCTGCTCGATCACCCCTGCCGAGGCTGCCGGGCCGTTCACCGCGAGCGCGACCTTCAGTGGGGATGGCAGCTACCTCGCCACAACGACCAGCCAGCCATTCACGGTCACGAGGGAAGAAACGACGACGTTGTACACCGGCCCGACCGTGATCGCCCAGGGCAATCCAGTGACCCTGTCGGGTCGACTGCTCGAGGACGGTACGAGTCCGATCGTCGGGCGAACGCTCACCCTCACGATCGGCCTCGGCGCAGGCGGCCAGAGTTGCCTGACCGCCCCGACGGACGCCTCCGGCAATGCCGCTTGCACGGTGCCGAATGTCACGGTTGGCCAGGGGCCACAGCCCGTGGTGGCCGCGTTCGCCGGTGACCCGTACTACCTGCCGTCCGCCGACGCGAAGAGCGTGATCATCTTCGCCTTCCCCAGTCGCGGGCTCTTCGTCCTGGGCGACCAGACCATCAGCGGCAGTCCCGCGAGCGTGACCTTCTGGGGTGCGCAGTGGGCCAAGCAGAACATCCTCAGCGGTGGCGGGGCCACATCGAGCTTCAAGGGATTTGCCGACCACACGAGCTCGACACCCCCGGCCTGTGGCGGAACCTGGACAACCTCGCCGGGGAACAGCTCCTCCCCCGTCGGCACTGTGCCCGCCTACATGGGGACAGCCGTCTCCAGCTCAATTATGAAGAACGGCAGCGTCATCTCGGGGAACATCATCAGCATCGTCGTGGTGATTACCTCTCCTGGCTACGGGCCCAACGCCGGCCATCCGGGCACAGGGACGATCATCGCCACCTACTGCTGACATTCGACCGGCGTTGTTGAGACGCTCGGATTCGGGCTACGGACCGGGCCGAAACGATCGGCTCGGTCCGAACGGCGCCGCAAACACGAACGTCCACCATTGGTTCAGCGTGTCGCTCGCACTGGCCGGCCCCCGCCTATGGCCGACCCTGGCCCGTGAACCCCCGACCCTGCGTGGTTGCCATACTGCCAGCAGATTGTGGATAACCGGCTTGACGTGAGGGGCCCAAACCGCGATACCGGGTCCTAGCCGACGGGTCATGGCGTTCGAGTGTCGGCCGCCGGATCGCACGCCCGAGCCGCTGCGAGACCGACTCGCCTGCTATTGGTTCAGCCCAGAAAGGGACACGACGTTGTTGCATCGCTCGCCTCGGACGATCGCCTGGCCCACACTCTCGCGGCGCCTTGCGGCCGCGGGGGCTGCCGCCAGTCTCCTCCTCGTCGGGATGGCACCAGGGGTGGCCGCGAACC
>JBBRIV010000169.1:0-6673 GCA_038220425.1 Candidatus Limnocylindrales bacterium | reverse complement strand
GACCTGACCGAGGAATACGTCATCGAGAACGCCGAGTACACGACATGAGCCCGTCCCGATGAGTGAGATCCTGGTCATCAAGCTGGGCGGCACGACGATCGCCGACCAGCACCAGGTCTTTGCCGAGATTGCCGCGGTCGCCCGGCGCCGCCCGGTGGTCCTGGTCCACGGCGGAGGCAAGCGGATCACCGAGTGGCTGGACCGCCTGGGCGTACCCAGCCGCTTCGAGGGTGGCCTGCGGGTGACCGATGCGGCCGCCCTGGAGGTGGCCGCCGCGGTCCTGCGCGGCGTGGTCAACAGCGAGCTCGTGGCCGGCCTGCACGACCTGGGTGTCGACGCGGTGGGCCTGTCGGGCGTGGACGGCGGCCTGCTCGTCGCCGAGCGGGTGCCCGGGATGGGCCTGGTGGCCCATGTCGTCGGGCTGCGCCGGGACCTGCTCGACGCGCTCCTCGTGGGCGGCCAGGTGCCGGTGGTCGCGCCCCTGGCCCGGGACGAGACCGGGATCGTGTGCAACGTCAATGCCGACGACGCGGCCGCCGGGATTGCAGCCGGGCTGGGTGCCCGCCAGCTCGTCCTGCTGACCGACGTCGACGGGATCCGCGACGCCGACGGACGCCGTCTCGACTCGCTCACGTCGGGTGAGGCCGAGGCCCTGATCGAATCGGGCGTGATCGCCGGCGGGATGATTCCCAAGGTCCGGGCTGCCCAGGCGGCCCTCAGCTGGGCTGGTGCCGAGGCGGTGATTGCCGACGGCTCAGCCGCCAATGCCCTGGCCCGGGCACTCGATGACCCCACCTTTGGCACGCGCCTCACGGCCGTCCGCTCAGCCACCGCAGGAGCAGCCTGAATGAATGGTCGAAAGCTGATCCTGGAGGCCGGCGCGGCCGACCGTCGCCAGGCCATCCGGGAAATCGTGGCCAGCCGCCCGATCGGCAGCCAGGCCGAGCTGGCGGAGGTGCTCCACGATCGCGGTCACGCCGTCACCCAGGCCACGATCAGCCGGGATATTGCCGAGCTGGGCCTGGTCAAGGTGACCCGGGGCGACCGCCACGTGTACATCTCGACCGACGATCTCGCCCCGCGCCCGGCCGTCCGGGTGGTCACCGATGACCGCCTGCGCCGGATCCTGGCCGATATCCCGGTGCGCGTCGGCCGGAGCGGCCTGGTGCTGCTCCTGACCGGCACGCCGGGCACGGCCGGCACGATTGCCCAGGCCATCGACGAATCAACCCTGACGCAGCAGGAAGGGACGCTGGCAGGCGACAATACGCTCCTCGTCCTGTTTGCCGATGACGCCCGGCTGGAGGGTTGGCTGGAACGATTCCAGGCGATCCAGGCGCAATCCAGCGCGGAGGTTTCCCCATGAAGAAGGTCGTCCTCGCCTACTCGGGCGGGCTCGACACGTCGGTCGCCGTGGCCTGGCTGCGTGAGCAGTTCGGGGTTGAGGTGGTGACCCTCACCGTGGACCTGGGCGGCGGCTCGCTGCGGGCCGGTGTCGAGGCCCGGGCCATGAGCGCCGGGGCGAACCGGGCCTACGTGGTCGACGCCCGGGAGCGCTTCCTGACCGACTTCGTGTGGCCCCACCTCCAGGCCAACGCGCTGTACCAGGGTGCCTATCCGCTCGCCACGGCCCTCGCCCGGCCCTTGATCGCCCAGCTCCTGTGCGAGGTCGCGGCCCGTGAAGGTGCCGATGCCGTGGCCCACGGTTGCACCGGCAAGGGCAATGACCAGGTCCGCTTTGACGTGGCGGTCCACGCCCTCAATCCCAGCCTGGAAGTGGTCGCCCCGATGCGCGTCGGGATGGGCCTCTCCCGGGAGCAGGAGATCGACTACGCCAACGAGCGTGGGATCGAGATCCCGATCACCAAGTCGTCGCCCTATTCGATCGACGCCAACCTGTGGGGCCGCTCGATCGAGACCGGCATCCTCGAGGATCCGTGGGTCGCGCCGCCGGCCGACGTCTACGAGTGGACCGTTGCTCCGGCCAGCGCCCCGCCGGCGATCGAGATCACGATCACCTTCGAGGGTGGCGTCCCGGTCGCCCTCGACGGTGATCGACTGCCACCGATGGAGCTGGTCGAACGGGTCAGCCAGCTGGCTGGGGCCCACGGCGTCGGTCGGGTGGACCACGTCGAGGACCGCCTGGTGGGGATCAAGAGCCGCGAGATCTACGAGGCGCCGGCCGCGACTGTCCTGCACACGGCCCATCGGGCGGTTGAGGGCCTAGCCCTGTCCAAGGACACCTTGCGCTTCAACCGGCTGGTTGCCGACGAGCTCGCCCGGCTGACCTACGACGGGCTGTGGTTCAGCGCCCTCCACCGCGACCTGCGGGGCTATGTCGCGTCATCCCAGCGGGTGGTCAGCGGCGACGCCCGGATCCGGCTCGACCACGGCAACGCGGTCCTGGTTGGCCGGCAGTCACCGCTGTCGCTGTACGACCGGAGCCTGGCCACCTACGAGGCCGACGACGCCTTCGATCATGCCAGCGCCGTGGGCTTCATCGAGATCTTCGGCCTGCCCCTGCGGGTCGAGGCCGCCCGTCACGGCGCAGTGGGCAAGTTCCATGGGGCCGCCTGGTCCTGGACCGAGCCACTCCTCGACGTCCTGCCCACCACGGTCGCCGACTCGACCGGGGTCGCCGCGGGGTAGTCGGCCGGCCGGACTCCAACCGAACCCCCCGGATCGACCGGCTCCACCAGCAGGAACGATTCGAGCGCCCGGTTCCAGTCGAGCATCAGCCGCTGGGCAATCGGACTGCCCGCCTCGGCATGGTCGGCGACCAGCTCGCACAGCTCCAGGACGGTCGCCGCACCCTCGTCGTCGGCTGCCCGCACGTCCACGGCCGAGCGTGCCGCGACGCTGCCCCGGTTGATCCGGGTCCGGGCCAGCCCGTCCTCGTCGTACAGCCACAGCCGCCCACCGGTCATCCCCGCCCCGGCGTTCCGGCCGATCGGCCCGAGGGCGACCAGGGTGCCCCCGGTCATGTATTCGGCGCCGTGGGCGCCCATCCCCTCGATCACCGCGCTGGCCCCCGAGTTCCGGACACCGAAGCGCATCCCGGCCCGGCCCACCAGGTGGAGCCGCCCGGCCGTCGCGCCATACAGGCAGGTGTTGCCGGCAATGGCATTACCCGCGATGCCCGCCTCGTCCAGCGGCGGACGCACGATCAGGGTTCCGCCCGACAGGCCCTTGCCGACGTAGTCATTGGCCACGCCGGTCAGCTCGACCCGGACGCCCCGGGTGAGGAATGCCCCCAGGCTCTGGCCGGCAGACCCGGTCAGGCGCAGGTGGACGGCCGCCGGATGGCGCAGGCCCTGGTCGCGGGCGCGTTCCAGGACGCCGCTGACCTGGGCGCCCAGGGTCCGCTCGGCAGTGGTCACCTGGGCCGCCAGGTCCACGACCCGGCCGGTCTCGGAGGTAGCCAGGCTGGCCACGAGGCTGGCTTCCAGGGCCGACGCGGGAGCGACGTTGCGCACGATCGCGCTGCGCCGGACCGCGGGATCGCGCCGTTCCAGGGGGACGCCCCAGGCCGGTCCGCCGACGACCCGGGCCAGCTCCAGCGGCGCGCTGTCCATGACGCTCAGCCGGTCGACCCGGCCGATGGCATCGTCCAGGCTGGTGAAACCGGCGGCGGCAAGCTCGGCCCGCACGTCCTCGGCAATCGCCGTGAAGAACGCCACGACCTGCTCGGGGGTTCCGGTGAACTTGGCCCGCAGGTCCTCGCGCTGGGTGGCGATCCCGGTCGGGCAGGTATCCAGGTGGCACTGGCGGGCCATGTCGCAGCCGATCGCCACCAGGGCCGACGTCCCGAAACCGTACTCCTCGGCCCCCAGGAGGGCCGCGATCAGGACGTCATGGCCGGTCTGCAGGCCACCGTCCGTGCGCAGGACCACCCGATCCCGGAGGCGCTGGCGGACCAGGACCTGATGGGCCTCGGCCAGGCCCAGCTCCCAGGGCAGGCCGACCGACTTGATCGAGGACAGCGGGCTGGCGCCCGTGCCGCCGTTGTGACCGGCAATCAGGACGTAGTCGGCGTGGGCCTTGGCAACCCCGGCCGCGATCGTGCCAACGCCGCTGCCGGCGACCAGCTTGACCCCGATCCGGGCGCTCGGGTTGATCGCGCGCAGGTCGGTGATCAGCTGGGCCAGGTCTTCGATCGAATAGATGTCGTGATGGGGCGGCGGGCTGATCATCGTCGCCCCCGGCCGGCCGCGGCGCAGGGCGGCGATGAAGGCGGTGGCCTTGGCCGCCGGCAGCTGACCGCCTTCGCCCGGCTTGGAGCCCTGGGCAATCTTGATCTCGAGCTGCTCGGCCCGGGCCAGGTAGCGCGAGGTCACCCCGAAGCGGGCCGAGGCAACCTGCTTGATCGCCGATTCGGCCAGCTCGCCGTTCTCGTCGGGCTCGTACCAGGCTTCGTCTTCGCCACCCTCGCCGGTGTTGGAGGCCGCCCCGAGGCGGCGCATCCCGATGGCGATCGTGCGGTGGGCCTCCGGTGACAGGGCCCCCAGGCTCATCGCCGAGGAAACGAACCGGGAGGTGATCGCGGCGACCGATTCGACCGAAGCCAGCGGGACCGGTTTGGCGGCCGGCCGGATCACCAGCAGGTCCCGGACCAGGGCCGGCTCGACACGATCGAGGACGGCGCGATAGGCGGGCAGGCGCTGAGCCGCGGTCTCATCGCCCGGAGCCGCCACGGCCTGGATGGCCTTGACCGTGACCGGGGCAAAGGCATGTAGCTCGCCCTCGGACCGGAAGCGGGCAAAGCCCGGGTCGGGCAGGGCCGGAGCCCGCTCAGGCCCGTAGGCGGCGGCGTGGCGCGCCAGCAGCTCGGCGCCCAGACGCTCGAAGGTCGCGCCGCCGGGGATGACCGGCGCCGCCGGGAAGCAGCGCTCGGCAACCTCACTGGAGAGGCCCACCACTTCGCACAGGTGACCGCCGCGGTAGGCCGCCAGGGTGCTGATCCCCATTCGGGCGAGGACCTTGCGCAGGCCGCTGTCGAGGGCCCCGATCAGGTGCGCCTCGGCCAGGACCGGCTCGAGCGTCTCGTGGCCACGTGCGCCGGCCTGCTCACGGGCGACCAGCAGGGCCTCGCGGGGGTGGACGGCCGAGGCACCCACGGCCAGGAGCATCGCGACCGCGTGAATGTCGAAGGCATCGCCGGCATCGGCCAGGAGGTCGGTCCGGTCACGGCGACCGCTCGCCGTCAGGGCGGCATTCAGGGCGCCGATGGCGAGCAGGCTGGGAATGCCGATCCTGCCGGGACCCACCGCGGCATCGCTGACCACGATCAGGTCGGCACCGCGGCGGGCCGCCCGGAGCCCGTCGCCGACCAGGCGGTCGATGGCGCTGCGCAGGCCGCCTGCCTTGACCCTGGCGCTGGGCCTGGCCGACCAGGTCGCGTCGAGGGTCACGACCTGCCAGTCAATGTCGGCCCGATCCACGATCGCCCGCAGGGTCGCCTGGCCGATGACCGGCGGGTCCAGGAGGACTGCCGGGCGGGCGCCGTGACTCGCCGTGTCGAGGAGCGGCGGCCGAGGGCCGAGCGGGATCGCCAGGGACATGACCAGGCGTTCGCGTTCGGGGTCGATCGGCGGGTTGGTGACCTGGGCAAACGCCTGGCGGAGGTAGCCAGCCACGCTGCGCGCCCGGCGGCCGAGGATCGCCGGCGGGGTATCGTCGCCCATGCTCCAGATCGGTTCGCGGCCGCTGGTGGCCATCGCGGCCACGGTCAGCCGGAGCTGCTCGGCATCGAGTCCCTGGGCCAGCCTGCGCCGGCGGGTTCGATCCGCTTCCTCGGGCTCGACCGGGCTCACCGAAGACCCAGCCGGGCCACCGGACAGGGCGGCGGACGTCAGGGCCAGGCGGACCGCGGCGAACGGATCGGGTGCCGGCTCGAGGGCCAGCGAGGCAATCGCGGCAGCCTTGGCCGCGGGGTCTTCCAGGAGCAGGCCGGCCGACGGCTCGACGACCAGGATCTCGCCCGGGCCCAGCCGGCCGCGGCGGACGATCTCGCCCGGACCGGCGTGGAGCAGGCCGGCCTCCGAGGCCAGCACGACCAGGCCATCGGAGCGGATCTCCCAGGCCGCCGGCCGCAGGCCGTTGCGATCGAGCAGGGCGCCAACCTGGCGGCCGTCGCTGAACACGAGTGCGGCCGGGCCATCCCAGGGCTCGAGCCGGGCGGCCATCGAGCGCTGCCAGGCTTCGAGGCCCGGGACCTGGCTGTCGCGCAGGGCGGACGCCTCGGGCACGAGCGCCATCAGGGCAGCCGGCAGGGACCAACCGGCGATGATCAGCAGCTCCAGGGCTTCGTCCAGCGACGCCGAGTCCGAGCCCTCGGGATCGAGGACGGGCTGGCCGGCGGCTGCGTCGGTCGCAAGTCTCCGGCCAAGCTGGCCGCCGCCCAGATGCGCCGCTCGGCCGGCCATCGCCTGGCGATTGCCCCGGACCGTGTTGATCTCGCCATTGTGGGAGAGGTAGCGGAAGGGCTGGGCCAGCCGCCACGAGGGTCGAGTGTTGGTCGAGAAGCGCTGATGGAAGGTGGCGTGGTCAACGCTCAGGCGTGGGTCGCGCAGGTCCGGGTAGAAGGTGCCCAGGTCGGAGCCCCGGACCAGGCCCTTGTAGACAATGGTCCGGCTCGACAGGGAGGGCAGGTGGAGCGCCTCGAGACCAGGCG
>JBBRIV010000168.1:0-6676 GCA_038220425.1 Candidatus Limnocylindrales bacterium | reverse complement strand
TCCGCCTCACTGACGTACTGGGTCGTGACCAGAATGGTGCGCCCGCTGTCGCGAAGGCGATGCAGCTCGGTCCAGATCCGCTCGCGCAGGAGCGGATCGATACCGGCCGTGGGCTCATCGAGAAAGAGGAGATGGGGATCGTTGACGAGGGCCGATGCAAGCTCGACGCGACGCTGCATCCCGCCCGAGAGCTGACGCGTCAGACGGCCGCGGGCAGTACTGAGCTCTACAAGTTCGAGGACCTCGGCGACCCTCCGGCGGCGGCGGCGCCAGAGCATCCCGGCGAGGCTAGCCGCGAAGTCGATGTTCTCGCCGGCCGTCAAGTCGGGGAGCAGGGTGAGGAGTTGGGGCATGTAGCCAATCCGGCCCCGCGCCTTCCGCGACAAGTGGGCCGGGTCCTCGCCCAGCACCTGGACCGTGCCGGACGTCGGTCGCAATGCTCCGGTTAGCAGTCGAAGACATGTCGTCTTGCCGGCGCCCGAGGGACCGATCACGCCCAGGATCGTCCCCGCCGGGACCGCCAGGTTCAAGTCGCGTAGCGCATTGACCTCGCCAAACCGACGAGTCGCGCCGGCCATCTCAACGTCAATGGAACGTAGGGCTTCTGTCATGGTCGCGACCAACTTCCTTCACAACTTCCTCTCGGTGCGCGGGGTTGAGGTGCCGGCCCACTGAAGCGACTGCCGCAGCCGCATCGGTGTAGTCGGCCTCGCGGATCCTGAGAATCTGCGGACGGTGCCTGAGACTGACCGGAACGATCGTGAGCGTCGCACCCTCGCCGGCCTCGACGTTGAACTCCATCCGGCGAATGCTCTTGAATGGCAATGCCATGACGACCTTCGACCATTCGACCAAGGCCACCCGCAGGTCCGTGATGATCACCAGGCCCGACGTTCCCGCACGAACCCGGAACACCTCGTGCGCGATCAGTTCCGACTGGAGTTCCTCGACCATTCTTCTGCCGCCACTTCAACCTGTACCGACGGCAAGGATGTTGGGCGCGGTCATGCGGCCGCATCGCCCAGACGGCCCCGATCGTTGCGGCCCCGTTGCAAGCTCGAGAGACAAGGCTGAAACGGTGCGGACTGTGGGAGGCTGAGGCTCGGCGTCGCGACTCCCGGGCAACCGATCGCCGCCTGGTGGGCGGCCTGTCCTGGGCCCGAAGTGCCCGCCCCGCTGGAATCAAAACGGTGTGGGGACCACCAGCGTCTGGTGCCCTGGCTGCCGAAAAAGAAGGCGGCCCCGGCGGAAGGAGCGACCCAAACCACCGAGACCGTCATGCACATGCCCCTTGAGTCGCCCCAGCGACGCGAGGAGTTGCTGAGAGGATGCCCGGCGTGAGGTTGTCGCCAAGAAGGACAGGAAGACCGTTTCCCTAGCGAGAGCGTTGCAACTTCGTCGTCGAGTTGATCGGCGTAGATTGCCAGAGGCTCCGCGTTTCTCCGCCTACGGCAAAGGAACCTGCTGGCCCCGAGGATCGATCAGCTGATCGACCTTGGCGTTGGGGAGATCGACGGTCGCGGCCCATTCACCGCCATCGAGTTCCAGAAAGACCTGGGCCCAGGTCTGCGAGCCCTCGCTCGACGCCCCCGGTAGCGGGCTCACCAGCTCGACGGAGATGACGATCGGCATCGTCCGCCCGATCGTGGCCCCACGCACCAGGAGGGCGCTCGTGCGGGGGTCAGTCCGAACCACGGCCAAGGCCTGCGCCACGAGCGCCGGCGACAGCTGCGGGCCTTGATACACCTTGGTCACGACCTGGTGGAGCAGATCCACGGTCACGGTGACCGTCTGGCCTACCGCATTTTGGACGACCACGGTCGCCACCGGGCCGACCACGCTCGTGACGGTCACCGTGCTGATGTCGCCATGGAGCGCTGCGGCAACGGCGGGATCATGGCGGGCAAGGTCGGCAGCCCGGGTGGTATCCGACTGACCCGGGAGCGACGGCCCAATCAGGGCGAAGCCCACAACGAGGACCAGCGCCGCGGCGACAGCGAAGCCGATCCGGCGACGTTCCAGGCCCAGTCTGGCGGGTCGCTTCCGGTCGGCGAGTCGGGCGCTGATCCCGGGCCACAGGTCGGTCGTCTCCGGGATGGCCGCAGCGGCGATGCTCGAAAGTGTCGCTCGAAGGACGTGATCAGGCATGTCGATCGCTCCTGCTGGGAGAGGGGAACGAGCGTCATCGTTGGCGCTCGAGTCGGGTGAATCGTCCATCTCGTCAGTCCGCCCTGGTCGGGAGCCACGAGCGCATCCGCTGTCGGGCGGCATGGAGACGCCAGCGCACGGTTGCCGCGGGTAGCTCGAGGTATTCGGCGATCTCGCGATCGCTCAGACCGACGAAATAGCGCAGGACGATCACCGCCCGCTGCTTGGCCGGGAGCCCATCGAGGAGCGACCAGATGGCGGCGGCTTGCTCCGCCTGGTCGAAAGCGGCGGCGGGATCATTCGCTGGGTCCAGCAGCGCGGTCGTCGATCCGTCGTCATCGTCGAGGGAGCTGGTCCGCCGGCCGCGCTCGAGGGCTTTGATCGCGTCGTTCGCGACGCTCCGCATGAACCACGGACCGAACGATGCTTCCGGATGGAACTGGCCGATTCGTTCGTACGCCCGGATGAACGCGGCCTGGCTAATGTCCTCGGCAAGCGAGCGGTCCCGCACGATCAGGTAGGCCGTCCGAATCGCCTGCACCTGGTACTTGTCCACGAGGACCGCGAGGCCGGCGATGTCGCCGGCCTTCAATCTCGCTATCGAGTCCGCTTCAGAGTCCATCCCACGTCCAGTCGGCTGGGCTCCCGTTGCGAGTGCCCGACACTCCTACTATCCGCTGGCTGCTCGCATTGTTTGCGATGAACCCAAACTCGACGGCGCGCGCGTCTTCTTCGACGGCGCGCGTCGTCGACGCGAACGGGACCGCGAACAGCCCGCGCAGGCCTAGTGGAACCGCATCTGCGACGTCACGTTTGGCCAGCACCCGGGACAGGTGTGGGCCCGGTGGTTCTCCGGGAGACTACACACCGACTCGATTCCACATGGCCCTTAGAGAAGTAGTAATCGCGGGCGGCAAATGGGTCGAAGGACCTTCCGCCAGGCGGCGGAAGGTCACTTCAACCGATCAACAAGCGGGGCATCCACGAGTCAGCCCCGAGTGAGGGCTACGCCTGGGCGGTCGTCTGGCCGGCGTCCGGCCCTTGGACGTCAGCCGCCTTCTGGAGCTTCGTGAGCGTCTCAGCGATGCTCATGCCATTGGCATCCGCAGCACGCTTGATGTCTTCGTAAGAGATGTTGTCCTCGCCCATGTCCTTATGGGGCTCGCCACAACCGCAGGTAAGACACATCCCAGGATCTCCTTACTTGATCTCAGCCTCAACGTGAGGCACTGAGCGAATCATGAAGGGAGCAATCCGTAGCTTTGCCTCACCATCGGGCCCGCGACCTTGCAACAGTGTTGACGATGCGGAGAACCAACCGCGTCCACCAAGATCAGGGGATCGCCGCGGCAACCCACGACCCTATGGGGGAACCCCGACCGGGAGCTAGACCTGAGCAGCGCAGCTGAGCGACGGACTCCAGTACGAGGCGTGAGGACGGTTCAGGATCGGTCGATCGAGCAAACCCGTCGCCGGGGGCCCGGCATCGACCTTGCGCCGCGATCAATTTGGCGGGCTGACGACGTTGGCGGGATCGTTGATGTTGGTGATCTCGATCGAGATATCGCCTTTCGTCGCACCGCTGCCCGAGATGGCATGACCCTCGAAGGCGACCAGGTAACCGCCGTCGCTCGCTACCCAGATATCGAGCGTGCCGCCCGGCGGGATCGTTGCGCCGTTTGGTCCGACCGTGTTGGAGTCGCCGTGGAAACGGAGCGCCTCGACCCCGTTCTTCTGTTCGCTGCCGACCGGCGTCAGGTATTGCAAGAGCTTGGCCTTCGAGAATGCACCGAACATCGTGGCCGGGTCGAAACCACTCATCATTCCGCTGAGGGCGCCCGCCGGCCCGGCGTCCTTGACGAAGGTGCCGGTACCCTCGTCGACCCAGATCGCGGTGCCGATCTCGACGACTCGGATCTTGCGGCCGGCCTCGGTCGCGGTGAAACTCTCGGCGGGAGCGGGCTTGCGGATCACGATCAGATCGGCCGTGCCGTTCGCCATGATGATGTGCGCCTGGTACGAGCTGAGGTTGGCCATCGCCGCTCCCGCCTGGCTGAGATCGGCGCTGGCCGAACTTGACGCGGCGCTCGGAGCCGAACTGGGCGCAGTGCTTGAAGCCGTGCTCGGGGTAACCGAGCTGTCCGGAGCATTGCTGCTGCCGGCGACCGGCGTCGACGTGCTACCCGTGCACGCGGCGAGGGCGACGGTCGAAAGGAGCGCAACGAGAATCGCCGTGCGTTGATGGAACATCCGAGCCTCCTTGTCCGCGAGGTCGCGGGAACGTAACGAGCCACGAGCATGTCAAGCGAAGCGCGAGCCGTCAAGAGAACTCCGACGGGACAAGGCCAAGGCATCGTGGACACCAAGGACATTGCGGGCATCACCTGTACCACGCCCGGCGGGACTACGCCAGTCTTCGAGCCGCGGACGTACGTCAGCGCCGACTACCGAGGCTCGAATCGCGGATGATCCGGGGGCCTCACTGGCGCCCACACCCCCGCTCTGGAGCACCGCGATCATGGACCGCACGACATCCGGCCTGCGGAGGGTGCCGGAGCTCACGATCTACTTCTGGATCATCAAGCTCCTGACGACCGGGATGGGCCAGACGACCTCGGACTACCTGGTCCACCAGATCGAACCGGTGATTGCGTGTCGGGCTGGGCGGGCTAACCAGGAAACCGCCAGCGAGTCTGGCTGTACTCCGCGCCACGGCCGAACGCGAAGACCTTGCTCGGCTTGATCTCGAAGGCAAGCACCTCGCCGCCACCGCCACCCTGGAGCGAGCCGTCCCGGAACGGGAAGTGGAAGATCGGCGGGTACTGGACCTCGTAGCCGGCCGACAGCACTCGCAGCGTCGCTTCGTCGGTCACGAGCACCGCCGAGCCCTCAATCACGATGTCGAGCCCGTCAGCGAGCCGGTTATCGCCGGTCGTCAGGACACAGCGCGGGTTCGAGCGCAGGTTGACGGTCTTCTGCTCGGTGGGGCCGGTCGTGAAGAAGATCCGGCCGTCCAGGCACACGCCGACCAGCGGCGAGACAGTCGGCTGGCCATCGGCGCGGACCGTCGAGAGCCAGTAGATCTCCGCCTTCTCGAGCCGGCTCCAGGCTTCGGCCCAGGTGGTGGGAACCGCGCCGGAGCTGCCGAAGCGGTCGTCGAGCTCGCCAATGGGATCCCTGCCTGTCACCGCTCCAGAGTAACAACCTGGAGCTGACGCTCGACGTGCTTCTCGTATTCGAGGAAGAACGGGATCGCTGCGGTATGAATCGCCCACAGGCGCTCGCGCTCGGCGCCGGTGGTGATCGTCGCCTTCGCCGCGAATTTCTCGGCACCCACCTGCACTCGCATTCGATGGAGCGAACCTATGGGTCGCGGCCGATCAGGCGATCGTCGAAGTCCGGATTGGCGATGGCACGGTCATCGGGCGCTACGCCCATCCGAATGCTGCCCCGTGCGGGATCGCCTTCGACGGGGTCAACTTGGGGGTCCTCAACAACGCCCTGGGCAGCGTCTCGGAGTTCTGACGACGGTCCTTCCTCGGCCAGGTCAGGCTCGAGTGCTTCCTTCGGCGTCCAGCAGCTCGCGCATGCGCCCGGTGTTCGAGCGGATGGCCCGCTTGATGGACGACCGCATCAACGGTTCCATGAGCCGCATGCCGAGGGCGTTCGGAGTGAGCCGGAGCGACATCGTCACGTGGCTTCCCTCGTCGGAAGGGCTGAATGTCCACGCGACCGACTCATGCATTGGGCCGGATGTGGTCTCGAATGCAAACCGACGCTCGGCCTCGAATTCGGTGACTCGCAGGTTGCTCCGGACGCGTCGACCGGCGAAGGACCGTACTTCGATACCGGTCGTCGCCGGCCCGACCGGTCCGTCGGCAGTCTTGATCATCTCAACGACGGCCGGGTCCCAACGACCGTGGTTGGTGAAGAACCCACGGGCCACGTGGGAGAAGGCCCGACCTACGTCGCACTGGACGATCATGTCGATGTTCTCGGCGATCATTTGGTCGACCTCCCGTCATTGCGCGACTCTGTTCGTCAGAGTGTCACTATGGTGAGGATACTGCTACGCTCACGGCATGGTCAATAGCCAGCTTTCTTACCGCCAGCGCCAGGCGCACGCGACACGGCGCTCCGTGGCCGACGCCGCGCGAGCGCTATTTGCCCGCCAGGGATACGTCGCCACGACGATCGATGCGATCGCGACAGCTGCCGCCATCCCGGCACCGACGATCTATTCGGCCTTCGGAGGCAAGAGCGCCATCCTCGAGGAGATCCGGCGCGCGTGGGTTGCCGAGTCGGACGTTGAACGGCTGCACGCGGAGGCGATGGCGACGGTTGATCCCCGGACACGCCTTCGCTTGGCCGCTCACTGGACCCGACAGCAGTTCGAACTCGGGCACGACGTGATCGCGATCTACCAGGAGGCCGCCCGGGTCGACCCCGGCGCCGCCAGGATCTGGGATGGGGTCATGCGTTTCCGGGAGGGGAGGATCGCCGTCCTGGTCGATTCCGTGGCGACCGA
>JBBRIV010000167.1:0-6680 GCA_038220425.1 Candidatus Limnocylindrales bacterium | reverse complement strand
TCGATGGCGAGCTCCAGGCCGGCGCTGTGATCGGGCGGCGCGACCACCAGGAACTCATCGGGACCGTAGCGCCCCAGGATCGACGTCTCGGCGAATTCGTCGCGCAGGATGCCGGCCACCTCGAGCAGGGCCCGGTCGCCGGCCGTGTGACCGTGGGTGTCGTTGACCAGCCGGAAGTTGTCGATGTCCACCAGGGCGACGCCGAGGATGCGCCGGTCAGCCCGGGTTTGCTCGAGCAGGTCGGCCAGGCGGCTGACCGTCGTGCCGTGGTTGAGCAGGCCGGTCAGCGCGTCCCGCCGGCTGGCCTCGAACAGGGCGGCAGTCTGGCAGGTCAGGCGGCGCTGGGCCGCCTGGAAGATGACCAGGAGCATGGCGCCCAGCAGGAGAGCCGCGGCGAGCACGATCAGGATGACCTGGCGGGTCGTGTCGGCGATGCCGTCCAGGATCGGCTGGCCGTCACGGTAGATCTCGAAGACCGCCCGGTCCGTTCCGTTAGCTCCGACAATCGGGATGTACTCCTCGAGGACCTGGCTGCCGGCCGTGAGGTGGGTCGTGGCCGCCTCGCCCTCGTCGGCAGGTACGATCGACGATGACGGTTGGTTCGTTGCCAGGGCCTGCTCGAGGTAAGCGTCCCGACCGAGGTTCTGACCGCGCAGGGTGATGTCATTGCTGTACAGGACGATTCCGGTCGCCCCGAAGATCTTGACGTGGACGATGCCCTTGGCGCTGGTTCGGTTGGTGTTGGCCATGAGGGCCTCCAACTGATCCTGGATCTGGTTGACCCGGCTGGCCGGGACGCCACCTAAGGACACGTCGCCAGGCTGGAGCGCAATCAGGCCGTTGACCAGCGACTGATCCGACGCGACCGAGGCATTCTTGGCCGTTTCGAGAACGTTGTGGCCAACGACCTTGACGAGGGCGGTGCCCGTCGCCGCGACGAGGAGCAGGCTCGCGCCGAACACAAGGAGCAGGAGCCGAGAGCGGTGCTGCGACCGCTCCGCATGGAGGCTTGACACGATGGAGGCTCGCCTACGGGTACCCGAAGAGCGACCGTAGGCCTCTGGGCTGAGCCTGTCGATAGTCCGTTCGGACTACCCGCGACCGACTCCGGCAACCTCGAGCACGACGTACAGGACGGCCAGGATCCCGAACATCGAACCACCGATCAGGGCGATCCGACGCACGTCGCGGGCCACGTAGCGGTATTCCTCGGCCGCCTCGACGGCGAGCCGACCACTGACACCCGGCCGGCGAGCCGGGATCAGGCCTTCCTCTGCGGCCCGGCCGCGTTCTGCCCGCCGGCTCACGGCGGCTTCATTTGCCCTGTCGGCCGCGACCAGGCTCGTTTCGAGCTCGGCGGCACGGGCGATCTCGGCCGCGGACAGGCCCTCGGGCGGCGCAGCAGGCGTGGCCGGCCCCGGCCGCGTCGCACGCTGGATGGGGCGGCGCTGACCGGGGCGAGTCGTCCCGCGAGCGCGCTTGGCCATCGGCACCTTGGTCCCTCCGTATCAAATCCGGCGGCGGTCCGCCGACGGCAGAGGATAGCACTCAGCCTGCTAGACTCGGCGGCGTGCCCGACCCGGCGACCCTGACGCCCGTCCTGATCGTCCTGCTGGGCGCGTGCCTCGCCGGCCTCGCGCTCCTGTGGCGGCGGGTCGGGGCGCTCCGCGGCCGGCTCGACCGGATCACCCGGGGTGAGGACGGCGACAGCCTCCAGGGCGTCCTCGAGACCCACCTGGTCCGGGTCGTCGAGGTCCAGGCCGAGGTTGTGGACCTGGCCCGCCGAACCGATCGCCTGGAAGTGGACGGGCGACGAGCGTTCCAGCGGATCGGCCTGGTCCGGTTCAATCCGTTCGAGGACACCGGCGGCAACCAGAGCTTTGCCCTGGCCCTGCTCGATGCCGAGGACGACGGGATCGTCATGTCCAGCCTGCATTCGCGTGGTTCGACCCGGATCTACGCCAAGGCCGTGGCGGCCGGCCGGCCCGAGGCCGCCCTGTCCGACGAGGAAGCCGAGGCGCTGGCCCTTGCCCGCGACGCAACCGGAGGCCGGGTGGCCATCCGGGGCCGGGCGGCGGCGGCTCAGCCAGCAGGCGGTCGCGCAGGCCGGTGACGGCAGAGCTGTCACGACCGCCAGTGATCATCGAGGCATGCCCCCAGCCACCCTCGCTCCCATTCACATCGAATCCCGTCGCCCTGCCCGGACCAGGCGGCGTCCTCTTGAGCAGGTTCCCCTGTGGGGTGGACTGCCGGCCCGGCCTGCGCCGCCATCCGTTCGGGGCGTTGCCACGCCAGGTGTCAAGGGCCTCCTCGAGGGCCTGAACTCCGAGCAGTGCCGGGCAGTCGTCCACGGCTCCGGACCGCTTCTCGTCGTGGCTGGTGCCGGGACCGGCAAGACCCAGGTCATCACCCGGCGGATCGCCTGGCTGATCGCCTCGCGAGCGGCCCGCCCGTCCGAGATCCTGGCCCTGACCTTCACCGACAAGGCTGCCCGTGAGATGCAGCTCCGGGTGGACCAGCTCGTGCCGTACGGCTACGCCGACACCACCATCTCCACGTTCCACGCCTTTGGCGATCGCCTGATTCGCGAATTTGCGCTCGAGCTGGGCCTGCCCCCGGATGCCCGAGTGCTGTCGCGTCCCGAGGCGGTCATCTTCATGCGCGAGCGGCTGTTCGACTTCAAGCTGGATGCCTACCGGCCGCTCGGTGATCCCACCCGCTTCCTTGGTGCCCTGGCGGCGCATTTCAGCCGCTGCAAGGACGAGGACATCAGCCCGGCCAACTACCTGGCCGAGGCCGATCGGTTGGTGGGCGAGGCGGAGCGGCTGATGGTCGCCGCCGGCCGGCCGTCGGCCACGGACGCCGAGCGTTCGGCTGCCGCCGGCGCGAACGACGCTGCCGGCCGGCAGCTCGAGCTCGCCCGGGCCTACGCCCGCTATCAGACGCTTCTCGGCGAGGCCGGCCTGATCGACTTCGGCGACCAGGTCAGCCTTGCGCTGCGCCTCCTGCGCGAGTCGCCGGCCGCCCGCCTGGAGCTCCAGCAGCGCTATCGGTACATCCTGGTGGATGAGTTCCAGGACACCAATCGCGGCCAGGCTGAGCTCGTCGCGCTGCTGTCGGCCGGTCATCGCAACGTGACCGTGGTGGGCGACGACGACCAGTCGATCTATCGCTTCCGCGGGGCGGCGATCAGCAACATCCTGGAGTTCCGCGAGCGCTATCGACGCTCCCGCCTGGTCGTGCTGCGCCGGAACTACCGTTCGCGGGCAGAGATCCTGGCGGCCAGCCACCGGCTGGTCCGGTTCAACGATCCCGACCGGCTGGAGGTTCGAGCGGGGATCTCCAAGCGGCTGCGCGCAGAACGGCCGGAGCCGCCCGCCTCCCCGTCAGTCGTGGCCGTTCGCCATGAATCGTTTGCGACGGGTTCCGAGGAAGCGGACTGGATCGCCGCCGAGATCAATTCAAGGGTCGCTGCCGGAGCCCGGCTGCGCGACCATGCAGTCCTCGTCCGAACCAACGCCGGCGCCGATGCCATCCTGCGCAGCCTGAACGTCGCCGGACTGCCCTGGCGCTTCAGCGGAACATCGGGGCTGTACGCCCGGCCGGAAATCCGGCTGCTGCTGGCCTTCCTGCGCTCCATCGCGGACCTGTCCTCCAGCGTGGACACCTACGGCCTGGCGGCCAGCGACGTGTACGGACTGCACGGTCCGGACCTCACCGAGATCATGAACATGGCCCGCCGCCGAAGCCGATCGCTATGGGAGATCCTCGAGGAGCTCGACCGGCAGCCCGGGATCCTGCGCGTATCGGCCGAAGCGCGGACCACCATCAGTCGGCTGGTCGCCGACCTGCGCTCGTACAGCGAGCTGGCCCACGAGCGGCCGGCCGGGGAGGTCCTATTTGCCTTCCTCAAGGGATCAGGGCTGCTCAGCCGGCTGGCGGCGACCGAGACCGTGGCGGGGGAGGAGGCCCTCCAGAACATCGCCCGGTTCTTCGAGATCGTGCGCGGGCAGTCCGCCCTGCTCGCCGACGATCGGGTCGTCTTCGTGGCCCGCCATCTGCAGACGCTGATCGAGGCGGGCGATGAACCGCCGACCGTCGATCTCGACACGGATGCCGATGCGGTGGCTGTGCTGACGGTGCACAAGGCCAAGGGTCTCGAGTTCCCAACGGTGTTCATGGCCGGCCTCGTGGAAGGTCGTTTCCCGGCCACGTCCCGGCGCGACGGCCTGCAGATCCCGGACGGGCTGATCCAGGCCACCGTCCCAAGGGGCGACCAGCACGTCCAGGAAGAACGCCGGCTGTTCTATGTCGGGATGACCCGGGCCCGTGACCAGCTGATCCTGAGCAGCGCGGCCGACTACGGCGGGCGCCGGGCGCGACGGGTGTCGCCGTTCGTGCTCGAGGCGCTCGACCTGCCGACGGCCGCCGAGCCGGCCAGGGCGGTTGGCGTCGCGACTCCGCTCGAACGCCTGGCGGCATTCAATGCCGTCGATGCACCGGCCGAGGCTCTCCGGCCGCCCTCCACGGAGCCCCTGTCGCTGAGCTTCTACCAGGTCGACGACTACCTGACCTGTCCGCTCAAGTACAAGTTCGTGCACATCCTGCGGGTGCCGATCGCACCCCACCACTCGATCATCTACGGGGCGGCCCTCCATCGGGCGGTCCAGGAATTCCACAAGCGATCCGCCCGGGGCGAGACCATGTCCGAGGTTGAGCTGCTGGCTTCGTTCGAGGCCGCCTGGACCAACGAGGGCTTTCTCAACCGCGACCACGAGACGGCCCGGCTCGAAGCCGGTCGGGCGGCCCTCCGCAGGTTTCGGCTGGAACAGCTTCAGCCCAACGCGGTCATCCCGGCCTATGTCGAGCGCGACTTCGCCTTCATGCTCAACGGCGACCGGATCCGGGGCCGCTGGGACAGGGTTGATGTTGAGCCGGGCGTTGCCCAGGCCGACCCGGACGGATCTCCGACACTGGCCTCGTCTGGCCCGGACGTCATCGAGCCGATGCTGGAGTTGTTGCCGCCCGAGTTCGTGACGATCACCGACTACAAATCGAGCGACATCCGAGACCCCGACAAGGCTCGCCAACGGGCGCGCGACTCGCTTCAGCTCACGATCTATGCGATGGGCTGGCAGGCAATGACCGGCCGTCTGCCCGATGCCGTCCAGCTCAACTTCCTCGAGTCCGGTCTTGTCGGCCGCGCCCAGGTCGACGAGCGCCGATTGGCCAAGGGCCGGGCCCAGATCGAAGCAGCAGCAAGCGGCATCCGGGCCCGGGACTTCAGCGCCAAACCGGACCTGCTGGCCTGCTCGTACTGCCCGTTCCGCGACGTCTGCCCGGCGAGCGTGGCGCGCTAGAGTCACGGGATGGCAAGTCCATCCGGGCGCTTCCCCGAATTGCGCGCGATCTCGTTCGACTTCGGCAATACCCTCGTGCCGGTCGGCCGGGCCGAGTTGCGCACCGTCGTACAGCTGATGACCGCGGCCATCGTGGACCGGCTCGGCGGTTTCGACCAGGAAGCCTTCCGGGTCGCCTGGGCGGAGGAGCGCGACCGGCAGTTTGCGCAGGAGGTTCCGCGCCTGCGCGAGGTCGACCTCGATGCCCGGGTCATCAGAGTCCTGGCCCGGCTGCGTGGCATGGAGGCGCCGCCGCCGGCCGCCTGGTGGGACGACGCCGCAGCGGCGGCCTGGTCCACGTCCAGTGAAGCGGCATTCGCCGTCAATGCCTACAGCCGGATCTTCATCGAGGTATTCCAGCCGCCACCAACCGTCGGGCCTCTCCTCGAGCGCCTGGCCGGGTCCTATCGCCTGGCCATCCTCTCGAACTGGCCGTTGGCCGCCACGATCGACGCCTACGTTGAGTCGGCCGGCTGGCGGCCGTACCTGCAGGCGGTTGTCGTATCCCATCGGGTGGGCACGATCAAACCCGATCCGGCCATCTTTCGGGCAGCCGAATCTGAGCTGGGCGTGACTGGCACGGCCATCCTGCACGTGGGCGACGACTGGGCGGCCGACATCGTGGGAGCCCGGCGGGCCGGCTGGCGGGCTGCCTACCTGCGCGGACATCAGGCCAACTCGGCCCTGCCGGCATCGCATCGGGATGGCTCGGTCGTGGCCGACCTGGAGCTTGACGCGCTCGACGACATGGAGGCGGCCCTGGAGGGGCCGCTGGCCCCGCTAGACTCCTGAGGACATGGACCCCCGGGATCGCCTGATCAACTTCGCGACCTTGGCCGCCGCGGCAGCGGCCTGGATCGGCGTGCTGGTGATCGTGACCACCCAGGATCCCCGGACGAGCGGCCAGGCCGTGTTCACCGGCGCGATCACGATCGGCCTGGCGATGGGCCTCACCGCCGTCCCGCTCATGTGGCTGGCCGTCTTCGGCCGGCATGCCCGGATTGCCTACCGGGGCGACTGGCTGCGCGCGTTCCGGCGGGGCGGCTGGATCGCCTTTGCAGTCGCCCTGTTCGTCCTGCTCCGCCTTGAGAACGCGTTCAGCCTGCCGATCGCCCTGTTCGTCCTGGTCATCGTCGGCGTTGCCGAAGCGACCCTGTCGGTGGACCGATGACCGATGAGCTCGAGCCGCTGATCGGGACCAGGCCGGCCGAGCCGTTCGGGGCGATGAAGGCCCGGCTCGCGGCGATCGTCGAGGCCAACCGCGCCGAGATCGTGGGCCTC
>JBBRIV010000166.1:0-6697 GCA_038220425.1 Candidatus Limnocylindrales bacterium | reverse complement strand
CGTCGCCGGACACCAGGTCGACCTGGCCGCCGACCTGCTGGATCTTGGTGTAGGCGTCGATGTTGTCGCTGAAGCTGGTGATGTTGGACTTGATCCCGGTATCGGCCGCGATCTTGTCCATCTCGGCCTGGTACCAGTGGTCGCCCCAGGTCAGCCAGTTGAACGTGCCGGTCGGACCGGGCGTGGGGGCCACCGAGGCGACTGGGGTGGGCGGAGCGACGCTCGCTCCCGGCGCAGCCGTCGGGGCGGCGGTTGGGGCGGCGGTTGCCGCGCTCGTACAGGCGGCCAGGAGGCCACCACCACCCACGACCACTCCGGCCGCGGCGGCGGCCTTCAGGAATTGTCGCCGGTTCAGGTTCTGGTTCACATCAGCCATTCCATGCTCCTCCATTTGGTGTGGCTACTCCCGGATCAGCGCGGCATTTTCCGTCCGCCACCATACGCAAACCTCCTCACCCAACTCACGCTGCGTGTCTGCGGTCCAATCCCTGGTCCCGTGCGGCCTGACCACCACCATGTCGCCGGCTGCCGTAGAGACCGTGATCCGTGTGTGATTGCCCAGGAATGCGACGTTGACGACGCGACCGGCCAGTCCGCGCGGGCCGTCGGTGGCGTCCTTTGGCCGCAGAGCCAGGAACTCGGGGCGAATCATCAAGGTGGCCGGCCCCGGCACGGCATCGCCCTGGACGTCCACAACTTCAGTGCCGACGTCGAAGACGGTCGTGGCCCCGTCTCGACGGACCGTGCCCTCCACGAAGTTCGTATCGCCGACAAAGTCGGCCACGAACCGATTGGCGGGTCGATCGTAGACCTCCCGCGGCGAACCCTGCTGGAGGACCTTCCCGTTCGACATGATCGCGATCTGGGTGGCCATGGACAGGGCCTCTTCCTGATCGTGGGTCACGAACACGAACGTGGTTCCCACCTGGCGATGGATCCGGGCCAGCTCCGTCTGCATCTGCTTGCGCAGCTTCAGGTCGAGGGCCCCAAGGGGCTCGTCCAGGAGGAGCACCGCCGGCCGCTTGGCCAGCGCCCGGGCCAGGGCGACGCGTTGCTGCTGGCCGCCGGACATCTGCGCGGGCAGGCGATTGGCCAGGCCGCTCAGTCCGACCAGCTCCAGGTACTCGCCCGTGCGGCTGGTGACGTCCGCCTTCGAGAGCTTCTCCATGCGCAGGCCGAACGCCACGTTCTGGGCCACGGTCATGTGCGGGAAGAGGGCGTAGTTCTGGAAGACCGTGTTCACGTTGCGCTTGTGGGGCGGCAGGTCGTTGACCCGGCGGCCCTCGATCAGGAGGTCGCCCTCCGACATCGGGATGAATCCGCCGATCAGGTTGAGGGTGGTGGTCTTGCCGCAGCCCGACGGGCCCAGCAGGCAGAAGAACTCGCCCTTGCCAATGCCCAGCGAGACGTCGTTCAGGGCAATCGTGTCGCGGTAGCGCTTGGTGGCGTGACGCAGCTCGATGGTTGGCGTTGCGTCAGTCAAGTGCCGGCCCATCCAGCAGCCGCGGGACGACGGAACGCACGGGGACCGGGATCACGCGAGGAGTGCTCGACGAGGCATCTGCCATCCTGTTATGCAACCGTTTGTACGATGCTAGCGTCCGGTCCATGGGCCGTCAATACGGCGTCTGGTTACGATCCGATTCAGCGTTCTTTCAGGGTTCCTCCGGGGGCCGCGATGGGAATGGCCAGGGGCTTGCCCGTCCAGTCGTCCTTCACCCAGTCATAGGCCGGATCGTTGGCCTGGACGACCGGTTTGGATGCGCCGGCCAGGAAGTTGAGGTACCAGGCATTCGTGCCCGGCGCGGTCACGACGGTGTGATAGCCCTCGTGGACGAGGACCAGGTCGCCGTCGGCCACGGCAATCGAGACGTCGAGGTCGGTATCCCGGGTGTAGATCCGCTGGATCGCGAAGCCGTCGGCCGGGCTGAGCCGGTAGTAGTAGGACTCCTCGTGGTAGGTCGTCCCCAACCGGCCGTCGTGGCGGTGCGGCGGGAAGCTCGACCAGTTGCCGCTCGGGGTGACGATCTCGTAAACGATCAGGCACTCCGTATGGAACGCTGGGTCGAGGTCCACGGTGACGCCCCGGCTGGCGTTGGCACCGCCCCGGACGAAGCTGGGCAGCTCGTCCGGCGCGTACAGCCTGGCCGGATAGCGGCCCTCGGCTGGCGCCGAGCCGATCGCCACCTCGAAGCGGGTCGCGGCCCGGACCTGGTACGGCGTACGCGGCGGCAGATACAGGACGTGGGGCCGCTGGCTGAACACGTCGGTGCGGCCGACCGAGTGGCTCGAACCGGCAAATTCGAACGAGCCCGAACCGCCGATCGGCACGATCGCAACCTCGCTCCCGGCGGTATCGGCGGCGAACAACTCGCCCGGGGCCAGGGACACGACCCGGAACGACAGGAATTGCCAGCCGACACTGGCCGGGGTCGCGTCGATGAGCGTGCCGGAGCCGGCCGCCGGCCGGACGTGGCGGGTGACCCCGGAGCTCATGCGGGCGATTGTTCGTTCACGTCGGCGACGCGCACTGGCCGGCCTTCGCGCCAGCTGCGCCGGGCGGCGATCGCCAGGCGGAGCGTCTCGAGGGCCTCTTCCGGGCCGGGCGCCGGCGTGCCGCCTTGGGCCAGGGTCTTGAAGAAGGCTTCGAGCTCCAGCCTGTAGGCCGCCTCGAAGCGGTCCGGGAAGTTCTCGAAATGGTCGCCCTCGAAGCCGAACCGGCGGGACAGCAGGACCGGCGTCTTGTGGGCAGCTTCGACGACCACCTTGCCCAGGGCGCCGGCCACCTCGGTCCGAATGTCGTAGCCCCAGGCGGACCGGCGCGACATCTCGACCACGCCCAGCGCGCCGCTGGCGAAGCGAAGCATCGTCACCGACGTATCGATGTCGCCGCCATCGCCAAAGCGCTGCTCGATCAGGACGCTGCCCCAGGCTGAGACCTCCTCGACCTCGCCGACCAGGAAGCGGGCCAGGTCGAAATCATGGACGCTCATGTCCAGGAACGATCCGCCACTGCCCTTGATGAACTCGGCGGAGGGCGGGTAGGTATCCCGCGAGTAGGCCCGGAACTGCTCGATCCGGCCCAGCTCGCCCGAGTCGATCAGGGCCTTGGCCCGGACGTAGCCCGGGTCGTAGCGGCGCATGAAGCCGAGCTGGACGGGCAGGCCCGTCGCGCGCCAGAGATTGACCACCCGGGTGGTCTCGACCAGGTCGAGGGCGATCGGCTTCTCGGTCCAGATCGCCTTGCCCGCGCGCAGGGCAGCTTCGATCAGGCTGGCGTGGCTGTCGGTGGGCGTGGCAATCACCACGGCCTCGACCGCCGGGTCGTTGATCGCATCGAGGGCCTCGGTCGTGGCTCGTCCGGCCCGGGCGATCTCGCGGCCCTTCTCGGCGGTCGCCGCGTCGTGATCGGCCACCACCACCACCCGGACGTTGCGAATCCCGGCGAGGGTCTGGATGTGGGTCTGGCCCATCCGGCCGACGCCCATGAAGGCGACGCCGATGCTGTTCGGATCCCTGACCTTGAACTCACTCATCTATTGATCTCCAGTGCGACGCGTTGGGCGACTCGTTCGGCTGACAATCCGTGGCGGTCGAGCAGGAAATCGTTGGGTGCGGACTCACCCCAGGTGTCCTCGATGCCGATCCGGACCAGCCGGCGCGGGGCAAGCTCGCCCAGGATCTCGGCGACCAGCCCGCCCAGCCCACCCAGGACCGTGTGCTCCTCGACGCTCACGACCAAATCCACTGGGCCAGCCGCGGCGGCAATCGCCAGGGCGTCGACGGGCTTGAGCGAGGGAACGTGCAGGACGGCCGCCGAGATGCCCCGGGCGGCCAGCAGCTCGGCGGCTTCGACGCAGCGCACCGACTGCGGGCCTGTCGACACGATCAGGACGTCGGTTCCCGCGCGCAGCGTGATCACCCGGCCCGGCTCGAACTCGTAGCCCGGGTCGAACAGGTCGGGGCCGGCATCACGCTGGAGGCGGAGGTAGACGGGGCCTGAGGTGTTGGTGGCCCAGCGAACCATGGCCGCGCATTCAGCGGCGTCGGCCGGCGCGAGGACGGTCATTCCGGGCATCGCTCGCATGATCGCCAGGTCCTCGACGTCCTGGTGGGTCTTGCCCGTGAACCCGGTCAGGAGACCCGAGTAGGCGGCCCCGATCTTGACGTTGGACTGGGCCTGGGCCACCACCATGCGCACCTGGTCGACGGCCCGATGGGTCAGGAACACGGTGAAGGACGAGACCCACGGGACAAAGCCCAGCGTGGCCAGGCCGGCCGCCACCCCGACCATGTTCTGCTCGGCAATGCCCATCTGGAGGAACTGGCTGGGGTGGGTCGCCGCGAAGCGGTCCGAACGGGTGGACGTGCCCAGGTCGGCATCGAGCACGAGCAGGTTGGGGTTGGCCTGGGCCAGCTCCGAAAGCGTGTCGGCCCACACCTCGCGCATCGGCTGGGTCACTGGTCGGGCCCAAGCTCGCGCCGGGCGAGCGCCACGTCCTCGGTCCCGGCCACCCGGGCGTGCCACTCGAAGCGGCCCTCGGTAACGCTCAGGCCGTGGCCTTTGACGGTCCGGGCCAGGATGACGGTGGGTTGCCCGGGGCCGGCGTGGGCACTCCCCAAAGCGCTGTCCCGGCCCCTGCCCCGGGCGTCGCTGCAGGCCGCTTCGATCGCCTCGAAGTCGTGGCCGTCGATCTCGATGGCCCGCCAGCCGAACGCCTCGAACACGGCCCGCAGGTTGATCCCCGCCCACGGGTCGCGCCGATCGCCGCGGTTGGCTTCGCCCGGAGGCAGTGGCCAGCCGTACTGCTGGAGGCCGTTGCAGTCGACGATCGCGGTCAGGTTGGCCAGCTCATACCGGGCGGCCACGATGACGCTCTCCCAGACCTGGCCCTCCTGGCATTCGCCATCGCCGAGCATCACGAAGGTATGGGCGGGCAGGCCCCGCAGGCGAGCGCCCAGGGCAATCCCCAGGCCGACGGCCAGGCCCTGGCCGAGCGAGCCCGTCGATGCCTCGAGGCCGGGCAGGCGGGTCATGTCGGGATGGCCCTGGAGCCGGCTGTCGCCGTGGTCGAAGGTGGCCAGCTCCGCAACGGGGAAGTAGCCCCGGAGGGCCATCGCCACGTACTGGCCGATGGCTGAATGGCCCTTGGACAGGATGAACCGGTCGCGTTCGGGCCAGTCGGTCTCGTCCGGTCGGATCCGGAGCACACGGAAGTACAGGGCGATCAGCAGGTCCATGGCCGAGAGCGGGCCGCCGATGTGCCCGGCGCCGGCGTTTGCTACCGATTCGATCACCAGCAGCCGTCCGCGCCTGGCCAGCTCCGTCAGGTTGGGGGCGTCGAGTCCGGTCCCGACGACGTCAGGCACTGCCGCCCCGCCTGGCCGCCGGCGGGGCCAGGGTTCGCGTGCTCTCGCGCACGATCAGCTCGGGCGAAAGGAGGGCAGCCTCGGGCTGGGCGCCGACCTGGATCGCCCGGATCAGGGAGGCCGCTGCCAGCCGGCCCATTTCCGGAGCCGGGGTGGCAACGGTGGTCAGCCGGGGATTCGAGATGGCGGCAAAGGGGATGCCGTCGAAGCCGATGATGCCGATGTCCTCGGGCACCCGGATCTTGAGCCGGCGCAGGGAGTCGAGCAGGGCCAGGGCTAGCTTGTCGTCGGAGCAGACGAGGGCCTCGGGCAGGTCCGCGGCGATCTCGGCGGCCAGGTCGGCGGGAGCGCGCCAGGTGTCACCGGTGGCCGCGAACGTGCGCAGGGCGGTCCGCACGCCCCGGCTCCGGAGGGTCGCCGCGACCGCCTCGGAGCGGACCTTGCTCGACGCTCCGCCACCGCCCTCGACGAAGGCAATCCGGCGGTAGCCGCTGTCGACCAGGTGATTGACCGCGGCGCGCATGCCGCTGGCGTCGTCAGTCAGGATCACCCCGGGGGTGGGCACGCCCTCGCGCCGGGGCAGGCTGCTGTGATCGGGCTGGACCAGGATCAGGCGGTCGGGATCAACCCGCTCACGGGCTTCGCGCGGAGAGATCGCGCTCGACACGATCGCCACGCCGTCGGCGCCATGCTCGGCAAAGATCTTGAGGGCGAGTCGCTCGCGGACCGGCTCGTTCTCGCCGGCAACCATGATCACGCAGTAGCCGCTCCGGCGGGCCTCTTCCTCGAAGCCCGACGCCACCTGACCGTGGACCGGGTCACGCAGGTCGGGGATCAGCAGGCCCAGGGTCAGGGTGTGCTTCATGCGCAGGCTGCGCGCTGCCGCATTGGGAACGTAATTGAGCTCGGCGGCGGCGGCCTTGACGGTCAATCGGGTGGCCAGGCTGATCCGGGGATCGTCGGCCAGGGCGCGGGACGCAGTCGAGCCGGAAACGTTGGCCGACCTGGCGACATCCTTGAGCAGGATGCGACGCCGAGGGCCGGTCGCGGTTCCGTTCGTTACCAAGCGCCTGCTCGCACCGGGACTTCACCCTCCGTCAAGGCAACCGATTGCATTCGAGTGTGGCAGCGGGCCTGCCCAGAGTCAACCCGCGATCGGGGCTGCGCTTCGAACCCCGGCCCGGCGCGGCTTTGTCTCCACGGTCCCGTAGCGGAGGACCCAGCGATTTTGAGGGCCGTGGGCCGAGCCGTTACGCGTCGATTCGGAAGACCGGGTAGGCGGCGGCAATCAACTGGAACGCCTCGACGGGTGCGGCCGGATCGACCG
>JBBRIV010000165.1:0-6709 GCA_038220425.1 Candidatus Limnocylindrales bacterium | reverse complement strand
CGGTCACCCTCGCGCTTCTCACCGGGAAAGGGAAGCGAATACCGTCTGGCCATGGCCCGACGCGTCGACATCGTCCCCCACACCCACTGGGACCGCGAGTGGTACCTGCCATTCCAGGCCTTCCGGGCCCGGCTCGTCGGGCTCATCGACGGCCTGCTCGACGAGATGGAACGCGACGATCGGGTCCGCTTCACGCTCGACGGCCAGACCGCGACGGTGGACGACTACCTTGAGATCCGGCCTGAAGCCGGCGAGCGCCTCGCTCGCCTGGTTCGAGAAGGCAGCCTGGCCGTGGGCCCCTGGGCGATCCTCATGGACGAGTTTCTCGTCTCTGGAGAGACGATCGTTCGGAACCTGGAGCTGGGCGTCGAACGGGCCGGCCGGCTGGGCCGGGTGATGCCCATCGGCTATCTCCCGGACATGTTCGGGCACATCGCCCAGATGCCCCAGATCCTCGCCCGGGCTGGTTTCGCCGACGCCGTGGTCTGGCGCGGTGTGCCAATCGCCGTGGACCGACACGTCTTCAACTGGCGATCGCCCGACGGCTCCGAGGTGCGCTGCGAGTACCTGTGCCTGGGCTATGGTCAGGCCAACGACCTGTTCGACCTCGACGCCCGGGTCGAGCGGAAGCTGAACGTCTATCAATCCCTGATGCGTCCGTGGTTCGGCGAGGATGAGATTCTGGCCATGTACGGCGAGGATCACTCGTTCCCATTGCCCGGCTATCCCGGGGTCATCGCCGACTTCAACGAGCACCAGGACCGGTTCGATGTGCGGATCGAGACACTCGCGGAGTACATCGAGCAAACCCGGGAGCGGTCCCTGCCCAGCGTGACCTGGACTGGGGAACTGCGTTCCGGCGCGCGCGCCAATGTCCTGATGGGGGTCGCCTCGCATCGAACCGACGTGAAGCAGGCGGCCGCCCGAGCTGAGCGCTGGCTTGAGCGCAGAGCCGAGCCACTGGCCGCGCTTCACGGCGACGCGTGGCCAAGCCAGGCCCTGAAGCTCGCCTGGCGCCGGGTCATCGAGGATTCCGCCCACGATTCGATCAGCGCCTGCTCGGCCGACGAGACGGTCCAACAGGTCCTCGCCCGCTACGCCGAGGCAGAGCAGATCGGGCGGGCCCTGGTCGGTGGGACCCTGGCCCGAATCGGGCAGCGAGCCCCGTCGGGGTCCTGGATCGCCTGGAACCCGTCGCCGTTCGACCGCCGTGGGCTGGTCGAGCTCAGCATCCCGGCCGACGCCCCCGGCGGTGTGAGCGCGGGTGACGCCGGGCTGGTCGCCACCCAGGAGCTGGGCATCGAGCGCCCGATCCTGGACGACCGGCAGGTCCCGGCGCTTGAGGTGGTCGGCTACCTGCGCAACCGCCTCCATGCCCGCGAGCTGTATGGCCACCTGGTCAACGGATTCCGCCTCGTTCCGACGCCCGGCGACGGGTTCGACGGTGTGATCACGATCGACGTCGCCCAGATCCCCGATCCGGCGACGCTCGACATCGACGATCTGCTCGATCGAATCGATGCGGCCGCGGCCACCGCCGAGGCGGCTGTCGAGGGCGCGCGATGGCGGTTCGTGGTGCGGCCGACGCCCGAGCGCCGGCTCCTGGTCGAAGCCCCTGCCGCAGGCCTCGGCTGGACCGCGCTGCTCCCGTCCAACGCCGGGGAGGCCAGGTCGATCGTGGACCCGGTCCAGGCCGGCGACGACCGGCTGTTCAACGGCCAGGTCTCGGCCGTGGTCGAGCCCGACGGCACACTGACGATCGAGGGACCGACGGCCCGCCTGGGCCAGGTTGGACGGATCGTCGACGGCGGAGATGCCGGCGACTCGTACAACTACGCGCCACCTGCGGTCGACCTGCTCGTCGACGTCCCGACCGAGTGCGAGGTCAGGCTGCTCGAACGAGGACCGCTGCGCGGCATCCTGGAGGTCAGGCGGGTGTTCGGATGGCCCGTCGGGCTGTCCGACGACGGTGCTTCGCGGAGCGGGCAGATGGTTCGGACCGAGGTGGTCATGACCGTCGAGCTGCGCGCCGGCGAGACGTTCGTCCGCCTGGCGATTGCCTTCAGCAACGCCGCCCGCGACCATCGCGTCCGGGTCCACGTCCCGCTGCCCGCTCCGACGGACCGCTCGTTCGCCGAGGGACAGTTCGCGATCGTGGAGCGGGGCCTGACGATGGAGGGTGGGCACGGCGAGCACCCGTTGCCGACCTTCCCGGCGCATGGATTGGTGGGCGCCAACGGAGTCATCGTGCTCCTCGACCAGCTCACCGAATACGAGCTTGTCGATGGCCGCGAGCTTGCGCTGACGGCATTGCGTGCGACCGGCTTCATCAGCCGTGACAAGCACCCCTGGCGGAGCGAACCAGCCGGGCCGGTCATTGAAGCGCCGACCGGCCAGGGGATCGGCCGGCAGGCGCTCCGGTTCGCGATCCTGCCCCAGGCCGGGCCACCGGGCCCAGCAGCGCTGGCGGCGCTCGAGCAGTACCGCGGCGACTTCCTCGGCCAGCGTTCGACCGGTTCGACCGGCCTGTCGATCGTTGCTGCCGAGGGCCTTGTCGTGGACGGCGAGGCCGTGGTCCTGACCGCTTTGCGCCGCCGGGGCGAAACGCTCGAGCTGCGCGTGGTCAATGAATCGGACGTGGCCCGCCCGGCGATCATTCGCGGACCGTTCGCGGCGGTCGTGCCGGTAGACCTGCTCGGCCATCCCACGGGAGATCCCACAGCCGCATCCGGCCGCCACGAATTCGAACTCGGACCATGGGAGATCCGGACGATGCAGCTGATCTCGTGACTGGGCTGCGGCCCTCGGAGGGAACTGAACCATGGCAGCGGCCGGCGCCCGCGGATCGCTGTGCCGTCAGCCCGGCGATCGAGCGACGCATCCGGGACGCGGCCGCCCGGATCGCCGACGCCGGGCTTCGGCGGATGCTCGAGGGGACGCTCGCGAACACCCTCGACACGACGGTCGTGGCCGGCGGCACCGATGCCCATCCGGACACGTTCATCCTGACCGGCGACATCCAGGCCATGTGGCTGCGCGACTCGACCGCCCAGGTCTGGCCGTACCTCCCGTCCGTCCAGGATGACCCGGGCCTCGACCGGCTGATCCGGGGCGTCATCCACCGCCAGGGTGACCAGATCCTGCTCGATCCGTACGCCAACGCCTTCCTGTCGGACGAGCGGCCGGGTGAATGGGCCAGCGACGAGACCGAGATGCGGCCGGGCGTCCACGAGCGCAAATGGGAGCCCGACTCGCTGAGCGCCTTCTGTCGGCTGTCGGCCGGCTATTGGCAGGCCAGCCGCTCAGTCCGGCCGTTCGATGGCGCGTGGCGCGGCGCGCTGGCCTCGGCGCTCCGAACTCTGCGCACCGAGCAGCGTCTTGACGACTCCAGCCCCTATCGCTTCCACCGCGCCGACGGAGATCCCACGGACAACACGCCCAATAATGGGCTGGGGGCTCCGAGCCGCCCGAACGGGATGGTCCACGGCGCGTTTCGACCGTCCGATGACGGCTGCGTCCTGCCCTTGAACGTGCCCGTCAACCTGGCCCTGGCCGCCGCCCTGGACATGGTGGCGCCACTGGCCACGGCCGTCGACGAGCCGACCAGCGCGGCGCAGGCTCGGGCCCTCGCGGCCGGGATCCGCGACGGCGTGGCCCGCGATGGCCTGGTCCGGGTGGGCTCCGACACGATCTGGGCGTACGAGGTGGACGGCCTGGGTGGTCATCTGCTGATG
The DNA here is from genome assembly GCA_038220425.1 of Candidatus Limnocylindrales bacterium. GTDB lineage: Bacteria > Chloroflexota > Limnocylindria > Limnocylindrales > CSP1-4 > Palsa-1033. The sequence goes on along the minus strand of JBBRIV010000165.1, from coordinate 2,975 downwards.
GACGACGCGAACGCGCCGAGCCTGCTGTCCCTGCCCTATCTCGAGGCGTGCGATTTAGGCGACCCAAGCTATGTTGCCACCCGCCGGTGGGTGCTCTCGCCGGCGAATCCCTGGCGGTTCCAGGGTCGGACGGGCGATGGGGTGGGCTCGCCGCACACGGGACCTGGGCGGATCTGGCCGATCGCCATCGCACTGCGCGGCCTCACGACGACCGCTCAGGCGGAGCGCCTGGCCGCCGTGCGCCTCCTAGGTGCTTCGCACGCGGGGACGTACCTCGCCCACGAGTCATTCGACCCGGACGATCCCGCGCAGTTCACCCGGCCCTGGTTCGCCTGGGCGAATTCCCTGGTCGGCGAGCTACTGGAGCGGGCCGCCCTCGACGGTCTCCTGGGCTAGGACAGAGGACGACTGGGTCGGCCGACGAGGCCGTTCAGCCGACCCGCTTGAGCTTGCCGGTCCGCTTTGCATAGTGCTCCGCGCGCCCGAATGCCCACAGCCCGAACGGGATGAGCACGATGCCCAGGATGATCAGCGGCCAGATGTCGCGCCCCAGGTCCGCTACGGGCACACCGTTGGCCAGGCCGGCCCGCACACCGTCCAGCACATAAGTTGCCGGCGACAGGTGCGAGAGCACCTGCATCCAGCCCGGCAGGATGTCGATGGGGTAGTAGACGCCGCTCACGAGGAGCAGGCTGGACTGGACCACGAACGTCATCTGGGCACCGCGCTCCACGTATAGGAGCGGCAGGATCGCGGCCAGGATGCCGATACCGACAAAGCTGAACGAGCCCAGGACCATGAACACGACCGTCGTGCCGGCGTTCGCCTTGGACAGGTCGAGCGAAGGGAAGAACAGCACGAGCACGACAAAGATGACCGCGGTATGGATCAGGCCGTAGACCATCGCGTAGGCGACCTGGCCGATGAGCCGGGATGACCGCCGGCTCGGGGCCATCATCGTGTACTCGAGGGTGCCTTCCCAGCGCTCCACGGCGATTGTCTCGGCGATCCAGCTGAACACGACCGACAGGTAGTTCCAGAAGATCGCACCGATCATCAGGGTGAGGACCAACCGGCTGCTGCCCTGGTCGACGCCGATGAGCGAGATCGACAGGGCGCTGGCGACCGAGTAGATCAGGAAGGCGATCTCCCAGGCCCAGGTCCGCCGGGTCAGGTGGAAGTTCCGTTCCATGAAGGCGTACGACGCCCGCAGCTCTTCGCCCAGGATCATCAGGACACCGCCTCTGCGCCGTCTTCGGCAATGTCGTCATCGAGTGAGCGACCGGTGTAGGCCATGAACACGTCCCACAGCGTGGCCGTGCGTCCGAGCCTGGCCGACGCCGCCGCAACGAGGCCTGCCGGGGTGTCCATGGCGACCACCCGGCCCCCGTCGATCATCGTGATCTGGTCGCACAGCCGCTCGGCTTCGGCCAGGTCATGGGTGGTCAGGACGATCGTCGTGTCGTGGGTCGCCCGAAGCTCCTCGATGAAGTCCTGGACGTCGAGCTTCGAGCGCGGGTCGAGTCCGGTCGTCGGCTCGTCGAGGAGGAGCAAGGTCGGGCTGGTGAGGAGCGCCCGGGCCACGGCGACCTTCTGCTGCATCCCCCGGCTCATCTGCTCGATCGGCCGATCCACCCGGTCATTGCCGACGTGGAGGCGTTCGAGAATCGCGTAGACCCGTTCCTTGGCGACCTTGACGTCCAGGCCGTACACCCGCGCAGTGAACGTGAGGTTCTCCATCGGGCTGAGCTTCTTGAAGAAGGCTGCGTCGACGCTGACCCGGTTGATCAGGCGCTTGACCTGCAGCTCCTCGCGCTCGATGTCGTAGCCGAACACCTCGATCCGCCCGGCGTCCAGGGTCAGCAGACCGGCCATGAGCCGGATGAGGGTGGATTTGCCCGAACCGTTGGCGCCCAGCACCCCATGGATGTCGCCCCGCTCGAGACGCATCGACACGTCCGAGACTGCCTCAACCGGTGCCTTGCCCCGGCCCACCCCAAACGATTTCGTGACGTGCTCAATGAGCAGTGCCGGCGTTTGAAGCGTCGTTCCGGCTACGGGCGCTCGAGTTGTTGGTCGGTCGGTGATTGATGGCGTCATCGCGGGCGAACTCCAGGGGCAAGGGCTAGCAGCAGCAGGGCGTCAGTGCGCTGGGACGATCGCCCAAGGGCCCGCCGGCGACCGTGCACTTCGATTCCGCCCGCCATCCGGGCGAAGATCAAATAAATAGCCGCGGACCCTTGGCCCACGGCTCTGTGCGTCTCTCCTGGGCGGCGATGCCGCCTGGAATCACCCTGCTGGGTGCACCCGTCGCGGGTGAATTTCGACGCTCCCGTAGGCCAGCGCGTGTCGAGCTGCGGTTAACATACGAAGGCCTCGGATAAGGGCGCGAAACCGAGTGGGTCGTTCCGGAGATGAACGAGCCACCAGTGGTTGATTCTAGAGGACGGCCCCGGGCTCGTCAAAGCGCAGCCACGGACCGGGCAGGGCCTGGGCTACCCTTCGATCATGTCTACGACGACGATGACCCCCGCGATCATCCGGCGGCAGGTGGTCCTGGAAGAGCTCGACGTCTCCCGCGACGGCCGCTTCGCGGTGGTGGCCCGGCGCTTCGTCGACCGACAGGACCGCTACAGCTCACACCTGTGGTTCGTGCCCCTGGTCCGCGGACTCGGGCGAACGCGGGCGCTGACCAGCGGCGCCGTCCACGATGGCCGGCCACGGATCAGCCCGGACGGCCGACGAGTTGCCTTCCGTCGGAATCGGCTCGGGGTCAGGGACGCGGTCCTGACCCTGGAGGTCGTGGACGTCCCGAACGGCGGCGAGGCTGCCCATGCCAATCCCTGGACACTGGTCGCTCCTGAGCACGGTGTGAGCGACCTGGCCTGGTCGCCGCGGGGGGATCGAATCGCGTTCACCGCCGAAACGGGTCCGGCGCGCTTCCTGATCGCCGAAGGTCGGTCCCGGACAGCCGT
>JBBRIV010000164.1:0-6761 GCA_038220425.1 Candidatus Limnocylindrales bacterium | reverse complement strand
CACAATGTCGAGACTGCGGTTCCAGCCGCGGCCGACCTGGCCAGGAAGTATGGAGATCAGATCGATATGGCGAACTTTCTGCTCACGTTCTACGGCGGCGGCATGCCGGAGTCCCAGGAGGAAGGGGCCAAGGTAATGGCGGCCTGGACCACCTGGTTCGGGGAGCTCGGCGACAAGCTCGTCGACGGCGGCAACCCGATCTCGTCATCGAAGGCAATCTCGCCCGATGGCTCGGTCATGGACGCCACGTCAGGACCCAGCGGCTACTCGATCATCAAGGCCGACAGCCTGGACGCAGCGGTCGAAACCGCCAAGGGCTGCCCGGTCCTCGCGGGCGGGGCCACCCTGGTCGTCTCGGAGACCTTCCCGGCCATGTAGCAATCGGCACCGGCTCCGAGCCGCCTCGACCACCCGAGGTCGACGGCGAGGGCCGGTGCCTAGCTCCCGGTAAGCTCGAGGATCCGGCCGTGGACCGGTCCGGCGTCCGGGTAGTGCTCGTCGTGGGCGATGCCCACGTCGGCTAGCCGGAGCGCGCTCGCCGCTGCGTGGGTCAGGAACAGGTACGGGCGGTAGCCGATCCGGTCCCGGATCGTGTTCTTGAGCAATCGATGGGCAACCGTCACGGCCGGGCCGAGCAGATCGCTCCCGGACCCCACGTTCTGGCGGACGGTCTGACCGCGATGGAGGACCACCTTGAGATCGAGGTGGGCAACAGCCGGGCAGGCGATGCAGACGTGGTCATTCGCCGGGATCGCCTCGGTCCGGCTCGCGAGGCAATCCTGGTACATCGCCTCGAGCAAGGCCCGGACAACCGTACCCTGGCCATCAAGGCGGCCGGCCGGCGCAGCCGCGAAGACAGCGTCGCCTTCCAGCTTGACGAGGCCGAAATCGGGTTCGACACCCTTGACCACCGAGTCCAGCAGGTTGCCCAGCACGCCGTAGGCCGCCGGGATCCCATCGCTGAAGTCGACCCCGTGCTCATGCTCGACACCGGTCATGAACCCCGTATAGCCCGAGATGTCGGCGAGCAGCAGGTAGCGCTCACCCGCTGGCGGATCTGCCGCCGGACCCAACCCCGCTTGCTGTGCTTGGTCCACGCGTGCCTCCTGTGCTGCAAGGGTATCCGAGCCGGGATGTGATGGCCTTAGGCCGACGGCTCCTCGGTGGGCGACGGCCCCGCCGCGGCTCGTGGCGCGGCGACCTTGGGCTGGCCCGCGCTCGGTGGGGCGACGGCCCCTCCGCGGCGACGCGGCGCGGCCTTATCCCGGCCTGTGCTCGGTGCATGAGCACTCCGAGGGCTTGGCAAGGCTGAAGGGCTCCGCCCGGTCCGGGATCGCCACGGCCGAGGGCACTGACCGGTGATTCGTGCGTAGCGATCGTCCCCAGATCTCTTCGCGGCGGCCGTTTCGACCCGTCACTCACCGTTATCGGTCAGCTTGGCCTTGGAATGCTCATGCACCGAGCGTTGGGTACGCCAGCGCTGGCCGGGACGATCCGCGGGCCTGCGATGGCCCGGTCGCGGGCCGCGGCGCAGGCGCCCCGATGAGCTCGGCGGCGCAGTGCCGGCCCGTTAGGATGGGCGGGTGGAACCGCCCAAACCGCACCATGACCACGGGTCAGCGCAGCCAGAGGGCAAGAAGACCTGTCCGCACTGCGGTCAGCAGGTCCCGCCTCTGCGCTTTTGCGTCCGATGCGGCAGCCCACTCGACCAGCCGTTGCGCCGGCATGAGTACGCGGCCCATCCCGGCGAGCCGGCGCGAGCCTTGCGGTTGTTCTCGACCCTGTTCCCGCACCTGCCCCAGGCCGGCTACGACACGTTCCGGCACGCCTTCGCCCTGGGGATTGCCGTCGTGGTGGTCCTGGTCAGCGTCGGCCTCTATCCGCTGGCCCTGGTCGGCGCGGCGATCCTGGTGCCCGTCCTGTTCGTGCTCTATTTCATCGAGGTGGACCTGTACGAACGGGCTCCCCTGACGATCGTCGCGGCCACCGTGGTCTGGGCGATCGCCATTGGCGCGATCGTCGGTGCAATCGCCCGGCTGACAAGTGGGTCGGCTGCCGGGGATGGGCTCTCCAACCCGGCTGCCGGCGTGGCCCTGGCCGTGGTCGTGGCCGCCGCACTAGCCGTGGCCGGCGGGGCGCTGGCTCTGCTCGCGCCCCTGTCGCTGGTCCGCCACCGTGCCTTCAACGACACGCTCGACGGTGCCACGTTCGGGGCGATCGCCGGTGCCGTGTACGCCTCGACGGTGGCCATCGTCCGGGCCGCCGACCTGTTCCGGTCCGGTCTTCGCCCCGCTGGTGACCCGCTGCCCTGGCTGGTCCGACTGGCCACCCTGGGCGTCGCCGAACCAATCCTGGTGGCCGCCAGCCTGGGCTCCGTGGGTGCCGCGTTCTGGCTGCGTTTTCGCGCGCCGGTCCGGGATCGGGACGCACTCGGCTGGCTGGGCCGACCGGCGATCGCGGTGCTGGCCGGCGTCGCCCTGCTTGGCGCCGCCGCGACCGCTCGGGTCCTGCTGGAGCTGACCGGCGGGCTGCTGACGACGGCACTCGCCGCCGGCCTGGCCCTGGTCTGGCTCCGGACCACGATTCACCTGGGCCTGATGGAAGAGGCCCACGAAGCCGAGATTGGTCCGCCGATGCGCTGCGCCAACTGCGGCCGAATGACGCCCGGCCACACCTTCTGCGGTTGGTGCGGTGTCTCACTCCAGGCCCAGCCCAGGCTGAAGGCCGTGGATCCCGGGGTCGTGCCATCGGACTCGACGCCATGACGGACTGGATGACAAGGGCCGACCCCCGGGGCAATCCGGGTCCCTCGGCCGGGCAACCCGCGCTCCGGCCCCGGTCGCACAGTGCACTGCTGCGCTTCGCGATCGTGCTGGCCGTGGTCCTGGTCGTGGCCGTCGTGATCATCAGCCTGGTCAAGCCGCCGGCCCCACCCGCCCAGTGCCCAACGGCTCCGGCGCCGTGCAGCGTGCCACCGGTCCCACCCGGGACCGGTTCGCTGACAACCACGCCCGGCCAGGCTGGGACGGCCGACAGCACCACCGAGCTGGTCATTGGGACGGCCTGGTCCAGCACGACCTTTGGTTACACCATCCACTACGACCCGGATTCCTGGGTGGTCAACCAGACCCAGGGCGACCTCCTCCAGCTGATCTCGCCATCGGACTCGAGCGGCTCGATCCGTGATGACTGGGTCATCGTCGAGGCTGTGGCATCGACTTCTGCCACGCCCCAGCAGCTGATCGAACAACGGGTGGCGCTGCTCACGAAGTCCGTGCCCGACCTGGCCGTCGACCCAGGCTCGTACTACCAGGTGAGCGGGGCCGAGATCGGCAACGTGCCCGGCCTCGCCCAGGTCTACGCAGGGACGCTCGATGACACCGATGGAACCCCGATCGCACCCGTGCGCTATTCCATTGTGGCCGCCACCAACGGGCGAATCACCGTAGCCGTTACGGTCCGGACGCTGGATCCAGACAGCATCGCCGACCACGGTCCGCCGGTCATCACCTGGCACATGTACTCCCGCCAGCTGGTCGACGTGCTCCTGGAAGATTTCCGCTGGCCGGCCGCCCAATGACACCACTGCGTCATTTCGGGCGGGCGGTTGGCGTGCTGCTCCTGATCGGATCGCCGCTCGCCTGGGCGGACTCGCCAGCCACAGGCAACACGCGAATGACCAATCCGGCCGAAGTCATCGAATTCCAGGCGAACCTCGTCGTGCCCGGCTTCGATCAGGTCGCCGCGGCGGCGGCAGCCATTGCCGATCCAACCGATCCGGAGTACCGGCACTACCTGTCGGCCGCGGCGTTCGGAGCACGCTTCGGGCTGCCTGCCACTGACGTCGCAGTGGTAAGCAGGTGGTTCGTGGGCCAGGGCTTCCAGCTCGTCGACCAGCCCGCGAACCGGAGCTATCTCGAGCTCAGCGGAACTGTTGCCCAGGTGGGCTCGACGTTCGGCGTGGGCCTCGTCGACCGGCTCGATGCCAGCGGTATCGCCTACCACAACCCGCTCGGCAGCCCGCGCATACCGGCCGAGCTGCGGCCATTCGTGACGGGGATCGGCGGGCTCGATACCTCGCCTGCCCGGCGACCCAAGCCCCGCTTTGGGCCGGCTAACGGGCTTCACCCGGCCGACCTCGCCAAGGCCTACGGCATCCGCGCGCTGCATGCCCAGGGCCTGGATGGGACCGGTCAGTCGATCGCCGTCGTCTCCTTCGACACCTTTGATCCGCGCGATATCGCGGCCTTCGACAAGGCGACCGGGATCAGCGGTCCGGCCATCCAGTCGGTGCGCATGGCGGGCGCCCTCAAGACGCCGGGTGACGGCCAGGATGAGGTTTCGCTGGACCTCGAGACGATCCGGGCGATCGCCCCGAAGGCCCAGATTTACAACTACGAGGCGGCCCAGAGCGCCCCATGGAGTGACATCATCAACCGGATCGTTGAGGACGGCCGGGTCCAGATCGTGTCGATCAGCTGGGGTCGCTGCGAGCCCGTCGCCCAGCCGGGCGTTGGTGACCCGGACGACGTGGCCCTGGCCAGCGCCGAGCTGAGCGGGCTGAGCATCTTCGTGTCCAGCGGCGATCACGGTGCCTATGACTGCCTCGACGAGGGTGATGGGCTCCAGCGCGACTTCGCCATCGGCACCGACTACCCGGCGGTCAGCCCGCATGTGATTGCCGTCGGCGGCACGTACCTGTCCATCCACCGGGACGGCTCGTACCTGGGCGAAGCGGCCTGGCAGGACCCACTCGGCCAGAGCGGCTCCGGCGGCGGACTCAGCGACGTCTTCCCGCGACCCGCCTGGCAGGTGGGCCCCGGTGTGGCCAATGCCAGGTCGTCGGGCAATCGCCAGCTACCCGATGTGGCCGGTCCGGGCGACCCCGCCAGCGGGCTGTTCGTGGTCTCTCGCGGCAAGGGCGAAGTGATTGGCGGAACGAGCGCCGCGACGCCGTTCTGGGCGGGCTCGATGGTCCTGGCCGCCCAGCTCGCCGCCCAGGGCGGGATCAGCCGCCTCGGCTTCCTCGACCCGGTCCTGTATGCGCTGGCCAGCGCCCACGAGTCCGACGGGACCTTGTTCAACGACGTCACCCGCGGCTCGAACCTGCTCGACCCGGCCACCGTGGGCTGGGATTACGCCACCGGCTGGGGCAGTCCTGAGCTGGGCGCCCTCGTGCCCGCGATCGTGGCCTACGTTCGGGACCACCCGCACTGACATGACCCGCCGGGCCTTGACCCTGGTCACGCTGGCCGTCGCCCTCGCTGTCGCGTTGATGGCGGCGGCTGGGCTGTTCTCGGTTGTCCGGCTCGATGGACCGGCATCGGGACCAGCCTCCGCGTCATTGGCCCTGCCATCACTCGCGCTGGCGGCACCCACGCCCAGCCTCCAACTGTCGGCCGCGCCCTCCCCGTCGATCTCGGGCGTACCCGACTTGGCGGTCCCCGAAATCGCCATCGTGCCGATCGTTGGCTATTGGTCGACGCTCCGGTCGGTGACCAGCGCTGAGCTTCGGGCGGCCCTGACCGGCCACGATCGCCAGTTCAGTGAGGTCCTGGTCGCAGATCCCGACCTGGCGGCGATCGGCGACGCGCTGGGCGTGACTGGCGCCGCGTCCGTCCAACAGGTGAGCACAAGCGCCGTGATTGCCGCCGTCCAGGGCCACCCCAAGGTCCTGGGACTCATCCGGGCCGAGGCGGTTCGGCCGTCGGTCCGGGCCCTGGGGCTCGATGGCCGGACGTTATTCGGTGATACCCGAGTGCGCACGATCGCGGATTGGGCCCTGACGGTCCGGGGACTGCGCGACGTGGCCGCTTCCTCGCCGGCACCGGCCTTCGACGCGGCCACGACGTGGACGGTCGTGGCCGCCGGCGACGTCATGAACGATCGGGCGGTCTACCGCCAGGCCGTGCTGCTCGGCCGCGGCCCAGATTTCCCATGGGCCGGCGGCACCGCCCGGATCGTCCGGCGGACCTGCTGCACGGCCGGCCTGACGACCGTCGTGGCGGCTCGAACCGGGGATGCGGGCGCGGTAGCTGCGCTCTTTCGGGATGCCGACCTGGCCCTCGTCAACCACGAAGGGCCAACGCCCGATGGGTTCACATACCACCCGACCGGCCTCACCTTCTGGTTCGACCCGGCACTCGAGGTTGGGATCCGCGATGCCGGGGTGGACGTCGTCTCGCTGGCCAACAACCACATCCGGAACGCCGGCTCGCTGGGGGTCCTCCAGACGATCAGCAACGTCGCGGCAGCCGGCCTGACGCCGGTTGGCGCAGGCTCGAATATCAGCACCGCGAACAAGCCGGCCTGGTTCACGATCAGCGGCGTGCGGGTCGCGATCCTGGCCTTCGACGCGATCAACCTGGCGGCCAACGGCGCGACGGCGACCCGACCGGGCGCAGCGCCACTTGACCTGGCCAGAGCACGGGCCGACATCCGGGCGGCACGCGCAGCCGGCGCCCAGGTCGTGATCGTCGTTCCGCACTGGGGGGTGGAGTACACGTCGACGCCCACGGCGCTCCAACGAACCGTGGCGGCGGCCCTGATCGCGGCGGGAGCCGACGTGATCCTGGGCTCGCACCCCCATTGGGCCGGCGCCCTCGAAGCGGTTGGCAATGGCGTGGTGGTCTACTCGATGGGCGACTTCATCTTTGACCTGCCCCGGTCCGAGCAGACCGACGAGGGCCTGATCGTCGAGCTGACCTTTGTCGGCGCGCACCTCGCCCAGGTCGACATCCATCCCACGATCGAGCTCGATC
>JBBRIV010000163.1:0-6779 GCA_038220425.1 Candidatus Limnocylindrales bacterium | reverse complement strand
GGTTCGGGTCGATCTTCTCGTAGGTGGCGAGCGAGATCATGACGAATGGCACGCCGGCCGTGATCGCCTTGGCGAACGGCTGCAGATACGGGTCGGTCGACGTCGTCACCGTGTCGGTCACGGCGCTCGTGAAATCCGTGTTGCCGACCACCCGGCCCAGACCCGGGAAGTGCTTGACGGTCGTGGCCACATGCGCGTTGCGCATCCCGCCGAGGAACGCCACGACGTGGCTCGCCACGGTCGCCGGATCGTGGCCGAACTCGCGCTTCAGCTGGCCGATCGGCGCATTCGTCGCATCGGTCCCCAGCGGGACGACATCGGCGACCGGGGCCAGGTTCAGGTTGACGCCTGCGGCCCGGAGCTGCGCACCCCACCGGGCTGCGCGGCTTTTCAATGTCGTGGTCGACAGGGCACCCTGGCTGAGCGCGGACGGGATCGTGGCGAAGCCGGGCCCCGACAGGGCCTGGACGAGGCCGCCCTCCTGGTTGGCCGCGACCAGGAAACCAATGCCCGCCGGGGCCGGGCCAGGGGCCAGGCCGGCCGCCAATGCCTGTACCTCATCGGCCACCGCGCGGATCGCGGCCTGGCCGGCCTGGGTCTTCTCGGTGAACCAGACCGAGCCGAACTGGTAGGTCTCGATCGCCGCCTGTTCGTCCTGCCCGAGCTCATTGGCGGCCAGCCCGATCAGGAACAGCTGGCCCACCCGCTGACCTTCGTTGAGCGCGTTGAGGGTCCGCTCGGCGCAGGTCGCAATGGCTGCTGGCGAAGCGCTGGCCGTTGGACCCGGACTGCCCGACGGTGGCAGGTTGGTCGAGCCCGGCGAAGGTGATGGGCTGACCGGGGCGGCACAGGCGGTTACCAGCAGGCCGAACGTCGCCAGCCAGGCGAACCTGGCCGGCCAGGCCAGTCGACGGCTCAAACGTGCTGCCCGATGACGACCGCCAGGAACATGAATCCGTAGAACAGGACGAACAGGAGCACGCCCCGGGCACGGCTCTCACCCGGCCGCGACGATCGGATCTGGCGGACGGCCTGGACGAGCAGCCGCTCGCGAGTCAGCCGGTTGCGGGTGAGGACCATGGCGAGGAGCGCGAAGGGCGTGATCACGATGGAGGTCAGGACAATCGACAGGGGGGACATGGTGCTCCTGGAGGTCAGTCGGCGGTGCTGGCAGCGATTGCTTCGGCCTGGTCGGCCGCGATCGCCACGGCTTCATCGAGGGACATCTCCGGATCGGCCGCCCGGACTTCGGCCACGGTGTCCTCCAGGTTGATTCCCTCGACCTCATCGACGGCCCGTCGATTGATGACGTAGCGGGCCAGCAGGTTGAGCACGGCCACGAAGGGGATCCCGAACAGGGCTCCCCACAGGCCGGCGACCTGGGCACCCCCAAGAAGGGCCAGCAGGACCAGGATCGGGTGAAGGCCGGCACTCTCGCGCATGAGCCGGGGCTGGGTGACGTTGACCAGGATGGTCTGGACCACGAACAGGACCAGGACCACTGGGATCGCCACCTCGGGTCGAAAGGCCACGGCCACCAGGAGCGGCGGAATGAGGGCCAGGGGCGGACCGAAGAACGGGATGAACATGGCGATGGCCACGACGACCGTGGTCAGGAACAGGTAGGGCAGGCCAAAGACCACTCCGACCAGGATCGTGAGGACGACCTGGATCGTGACCAGGATGACCTGGGTTCGGAGGAAGCCGCCGAAGGCCCGGCCGACAGACTGCTCGACCAGGGCCAGCTCATCCGCGTAGCGGTTGGGCACAACCCGGCTGAGCGCACCCAGGATCGTGTCGACGTCAACCACGGCATAGACGGACAGCACGACGATGACAAACAGGTTCCCAAGCACGCTCAGGGTGGTGCCCGTGATCGCCTGGACCTCGTCGTTGAGCGAGGCGCTGATCGTCGCGAAGAGCTCGTGCTGACCCTGGTCGAAGGTGGCCGCCAGGTCAATGACGGCGCGGCTCAGGCCAAGGGACTTCTGGGCGCCCACCAGCAGCCCGTGGATCCTGACCGTGACTTCGGTACTTCGACTCAGGATGTCGGCCGCATCGTGAGCGCCGATCTGAACGATGTCGAAGATGAGCATGGCAACCAGGGCGACCACCCCGATGTACACGATGGCGATGGCCTTGCCCCGCCCGATGCCCAGCCGCCGACGAATGGCGTCGGCGGCCTGGGCAACCAGGAACGACAGCAGCCAGGCCAGGAAGACGACCAGCAAGATCGAGCTGAATCCGGCGGCGATCGAGATCACCCGATCGGTCGCGGCCAGCCCGAAATAGAGGCTGCCCAGGACCAGGAACGCGCTGACCAGGCGAGGCGCTACACGCTGAACCGTGGGCATGGACACCGTCAGAGGATACTCGCCGGGGTTTGGCGATCCGGGGGTATCCTCGTCCGATGACCGAGGCAGTCGAGTTTCCGATCCGGATCCAGCCCAACCTGAAGCCGATCCTGGTGCTCTTCGGGGTCCATGACGATGGCCGGGCCAGGGTCCGTCTGGCCGACGGCGAGTTCACGGCCACGTTCGGTCGCTTCGGAGCGACGACGCCGCTGGCGAACATCGAGCGTTGGGACATCACCGGCCCATACAACTCGCTGCGAGCCGTGGGCGTCCGGCGCTCGCTCCCTCAGCACGACCTGTCGTTCGGGGGCAGCGCCCACGGTGGGCTACGGGTCCATTTCCGCCAGCCGGTGCGAGCAGCCAAGTTGATGAACACCGAGCTGTACGTCACGGTCGACGACCTCGAGGGCCTGGCGGCTGCCCTCACGGCGCGGGGCATTCCCGGCCAGGACCTGCGCACGGGCCGCTGACCCGGGGCATACTCCGCCCGATGTTTGCGAGCCTCGCCCTGGTGCTGGCCGCCAGCCTGATCGGCCCCCTCCTGGCGGCCGGTCGACGGCCGATCGTGCCGGTCGTGGTGGGCGAGATCGGGGCCGGCCTGATCCTGGGCAGAACGGGTCTCGGCCTGATTGACCCGACCGTGGTGCCCCTGCCGTCGCTGTCGGAGATCGGCTTCATCCTGCTGATGTTTGCCGCCGGAACGTATGTCGATTTCGAATCGCCGGCATTCCGGAGTGGCCTGCGCCAGGGCCTGGGCGCGCTCGGCCTGGTGGCCCTCGCCTCGATTCCGGCGGCACTCCTGCTGGTGGCCGTGGCGGGGGTTGGCGGACCCACCTGGATCGTCGTCCTGCTGGCCGGCAGCTCGGCCGCCGTCGCATTTCCGATCCTGGTCGACGAAGGCGCCGATCGGACGGCGATCGCTGCGCTCCTCGCGTGGGTCGCCCTGGCCGACATCGTCACGGTGATCCTGCTGCCGCTGACGGTCGGTTCGACGGGTGCCCCGCTCCAGGCGATCGCCGCGGATGCCGCGATTGTCGGCCTGGGCGGGCTGATCCTCGCGGCCGGCCTGCGACTGCGCGTCCGCCCAACCATGATCCTCCTGGGTGAGCGGTCGCGGACGCGCGGCTGGGCGCTCCAGTTGCGGGGTGCCCTCGTCCTGGTGTTCGTGCTGGGTGCCATTGCCGAGACGTGGAATGGCAGCCAGCTGGTGGCCGGGTTCATGGCCGGGATCGTCCTCGGCCGTTTGCATCAGCCGGCCCGCCTGGTGACCCAGCTGAGTGGCCTGGCCGCGGGGTTTCTCGTGCCCGTATTCTTCGTGCTGCTGGGGGCCCAGCTCGACCTGCGGGCCCTGCTCGCCGATCCCGGGGCGCTGACCTTCATGGTCCTCTACGCGGTGTTCGTGGTCGTTGTCCACCAAGCCGGAGGGCTGGCGGTCCGTGAGCGCCGCGTTCCGACGGCGCTGGCCGCATCGGCTCAGCTGGGCCTGCCGGCGGCGGCTGCCTCACTCGGCCTGCAGAGCGGCACGCTGTCGCCGGCCGTGGCTGCCGCCCTTGTCGGCGCAGCCCTCCTGACCCTGGTCCCGGCCACGATCGGCGCGCTCAGGCTGGCCGCCGCCGTACCGGGCGAGACGGTGGGTAGCCCGGGACCGAGCTGAGGCCGTCGCGCGGCCACGACGACGGCCGCCGGTGGTACCCTTCGAGGAGTCCTTGGAGCCGGTCCCGTGAGGCCGGTGTACCGGTCCCGTGAGGCCGGAAGGGAGGCTCGATCGACCATGTCCGCGCAGGTCCGCGTGCCGGGACGTCCCGGCCCGGATGGACGTTTGATGGCCGGATCGGCGATTCCCATCGTCCCGCCGCTGCCCTTGTCGAGCTCGATTGTCGACCCTCGGGTGGGGGATCTCGGGCCGGCCCTGCTGGCCCTGGCCGACGGCACGATCTTTCCCGGGATTGCCTTTGGCGCCCCGCTCGCGGCCGGCGGTGACCTGGTCGTCAACACCAGCCAGACCGGCTACCAGGAGGTCTGCACCGACCCGTCCTATGCCGGCCAGGTGGTGGTCATGACCTACCCCCTGATCGGCAACCACGGCCGGTTGCGCTCCGACGACCAATCTGAACGGCCCTGGCTGCGCGCCCTGGTGGTGGCCAATGCCACCGCCGCCGTGCTCGAGGATGCCCGGCAGCTGGCAACCCTGCTGCGCGAGTCGGGCATCCCGGCCATTGCCGGGATCGACACCCGGGCCCTCGCCCGGCACCTGCGCACACACGGCTCGGTCCCGGGGATCGTGACCGCTCCCGGCCAGGTCGACCCGGCGGCGGCCGTGTCCGCCGTCCGGGCGCTGACCCGCTGGGAGGACGAGGACTTCGTGGGCCTAGTCTCGCCCCATGCGATCACCGACATCGGCGATCCAGCCGAAGGCGGCCCGCTCATCGGGATCGTTGACCTGGGGCTCAAGGCCAACATCGTGCGGTCCCTGCGCCGACGTGGCGCGCGGGTCCGGATCCTGCCCCACAGCGTTTCGATCGAGGTTGCCCTCGCCCGGGCGATTGATGGCCTGGTGTTCTCGCCCGGACCGGGCGATCCGGCCCGCCTGGCTGGTCCGGTTGCGCTGGCCCAGGCGGCCATTGCCGACGGACGGCCGGTCCTGGGGATCTGCCTCGGCCACCAGATCGTGGGCCGGGCAGCCGGCGCCGATACTCGCCGGCTGCGCTTCGGCCACCACGGCGCAAATCACCCGGTCCGCGACGTGGACAGCGGCCGGGTCCAGGTGACGGCCCAGAACCACGAGGTCCAGGTCGTGGCCGAGACACTCCCGGCGGTGAGCGGCTTCCGGGTCAGCCAGGTCAACCTGAACGATGGGTCGGTCGAAGGACTGCGCCACCGCGAGCTGCCGATCGAAACCGTCCAGTACCACCCAGAGGGAGCCCCGGGTCCGCTCGACGCCCTGGCCGTCTTCGATCGCTTTGTCGCAGCAGCCGGCGGCCGATGAAGCCGGCCTCCGTCCTCATCCTCGGCTCTGGACCAGTCGTTATCGGCCAGGCCGCCGAGTTCGACTACGCCGGGACGCAGGCCTGCCGGGCCCTCCGGGCGGAGGGCGTGCGCACGATCCTGGTCAATTCGAACCCGGCCACGATCATGACTGACCCCTCGGTTGCCGATGTCGTGTATCTCGAGGCGCTCACCGTCGAGGCGGTCGAGGCGGTCATTGCTCGCGAGAAGCCGGAGGGCCTGCTGGCCGGGCTGGGCGGCCAGACCGCCCTGAACCTGGCCGTGGAGCTGGACCGGGCGGGTGTCCTGGAACGGCACAACGTCCGCCTCGTCGGGACGCCCCTCGAGGCGATCGAAATGGCCGAGGACCGCCAGCGCTTTCGGGAGCTCCTCGACCGGATCGGCCAGCCGTACGCCCCGTCGGCCATCGTCGACGGCGCAACCGACGCCGACCGGCTGGCTTCGGCCGACCGGGCGCTGGCCGAGATCGGCCTGCCGGCGATCGTCCGGCCGGCCTTCACCCTGGGTGGGACCGGCGGCGGGATCGTCGAAACCGAGCCGGCCTACCGCGAACGGATCCGGACGGGCCTGCGGGCGAGTCCGATCGGCCAGGTCATGGTCGAGCGCTGCCTGGTTGGCTGGGGCGAGATCGAGTACGAGGTGATGCGCGACGCGGACGACACCTGCATCGCCGTGTGTTCGATGGAGAACGTCGACCCGCTGGGCGTGCACACGGGCGATTCGATCGTGGTCGCCCCGGTCCAGACGCTGCCCGACCCGGTCCACCAGCGGCTCCGGTCGGCGGCCATCGCGATCATCCGGGCACTCGGCGTCGAGGGCGGCTGCAACGTCCAGTTCGCGCTCAGTCCCGACTACGCCGACTACGCCGTGATCGAGGTCAATCCGCGGGTGAGTCGCTCGTCCGCTTTGGCCAGCAAGGCCACGGGCTACCCGATCGCCCGGGTCGCTGCCCAGATTGCCGCCGGCCGCACCCTGGCCGACATTCCCAACGTCGTGACCGGGACGACGGTCGCTGCCTTCGAGCCCGCCCTCGATTACGTCGTCGTCAAGCTGCCCCGGTTCCCGTTCGACAAGTTTCCGCTCGCGGATCGATCGCTGGGCAGCCAGATGAAGGCCACCGGCGAGGTGATGGCCATCGACCGGACATTCGGCTCGGCCCTCAACAAGGCGCTCCGGGGGCTGGAGCAGTCAGGCATCGGACCGTTGGCCGAGAACCCCGAATGGGCTGCCACGATGGCCTACCTGAGCGCCGTCTATCCGGCGGCCATGGCTGACGATGCCGACGACGCCGACGACCTGGGCGGGGCAGGGGAGGCCGATCTGGCTCCGATCCGCTGGCTGGATGCCGATGGCCAGGCCTGCGAGTCGACCCGCCACGCCGAGCGCAGCGCGGCGCCCATCGTCCTGCGTCGCTTCCTC
>JBBRIV010000162.1:0-6930 GCA_038220425.1 Candidatus Limnocylindrales bacterium | reverse complement strand
CGGCGCGGGCTCGCTGGATCAGCGATCGATGGCCGTCGTGCAGCCAGCCCATCGTGGGCACCAGGCCGACCGGCCGGGCCAGGCTCGCCAGCGCCGCGCGCAGCTCAGCCCGGCTGCGCAGGACCAGCGACGGGACGTTGGCCACGCCCCTGACAGCTCGCGGTCGAGCGGGATGCCGCCGACCGGGCTCGAGCGAGCCGGTCGATCGTGCGGCGAGTGCCCGAGCACCTCGTCGATGACCTCGTCGTCCATCCGGACCGTCTCGGCCGGACCCGGGAAGGTGCCGGCCTCGACATCGGTCCGGTAGGCCCGGGCGGCGGCCAGGATGGTCTCGCGCAGGTTGGCGTACGGCCGGGCGTGACGGGGATGCCACGCTTCATAGCCGAGCAGGTCGGTCAGGACCTGGACCTGCCCACTGCAACCGGGCCCGGCGCCGATCCCGATGGTCGGGACCTGGAGTCGTTCGGTGATGGCCGCGGCGAGCTGCTCGGGCACGAGTTCCAGGACCATCGAGAACGCGCCGGCCTCCTGGACGGCGATGGCATCGGCCAGCAGGTCGCGCGCCGCGTCGCGGGTCTTGCCCTGGACCCGGAGCTTGCCGATCTGGTTGATCGACTGGGGAGTCAGACCGATGTGACCCATCACCGGGATGCCCGCCCGGGTGAGTGCTTCGATCGTCCGGGCGGTGCGTCGGCCGCCTTCCACCTTGACCGCCTGGACGCCAGCTTCGGCCAGGAAGCGCCCGGCGTTGTGGACGGCCAACTCCGGCGTTGCATAGCTCAGGAAGGGCATGTCGCCCACGATCAGGGCCGCCCGGGCCCCGCGCACCACCGCCTTGGCGTGATGGAGCATGTCGTCCATCGAGACCGGGATCTCGTTCTCGTAGCCCAGGATCACCCGGCCCAGTGAATCACCCACCAGCAGGATCGGGATTCCCGACTCGTCCAGCAGGCGCGCCAGTGGGTAGTCATAGGCGGTGACCATCGCGATCCTCTGGCCGTCGGCGTGGAGCCGGGCAATGTCGCTGACGGTCAACCGGCGCACCGGTGCCGAGGCCGGAGCGGGATCTGGATTGGTGCTGGCGCTCACGATGGGGACTCCTGCGAAACGTGCCTGGGTCCAGTCTGCGCGGCCGCGTCGCGGGCGTCCAGCCGGGCGGCGATCCGATCGAGCAGCCTGTCGGCCACCTCGCGCTTGGTCAGGATCGGCCAGGCCTCGGCTGGGGCATCGGCGGCCAGCAGGGTGATCCGGTTGGTGTCGGTCCCAAAGCCCGAGCCGGCCTCGGCCACGTCGTTGGCCACGAGGAGGTCCACGCCCTTGCCCTGGAGCTTGCCCACGGCCCGCTCGAGCGAGCCGGTCTCGGCGGCGAATCCAACCAGGACCGGGACCGGCCACATCCCCCGGGCAACCCGCACGGCAGCAGCCAGGAGATCGGGCGTGGGTTCGAGGTCAAGGTTGAGCGATGAGCTCCGCCGGAGCTTGGTCCCGGCCGGCCGGCTCGGGCGAAAGTCGGCCACCGCAGCGGCCATGATCAGGGCGTCGAAACCCGCCCGGCCGTCGCCGTCGGCCCGGAGGACCACGGCCAGGGCGTCGCCCAGCTCGGCCGTGCTCTCGACCCGGCTGACGTCCGCGTCCGCCGGCAGGGCCACCTCGACGTTGCCGGCAATCAGGCTGACCCGGGCGCCCCGGGCGAGGGCCGCCTCGACGAGAGCGACGCCCATCTTGCCGCTGGAGCGATTGCCGATGAAGCGGACCGGATCGATAGCCTCGCGGGTGCCGCCGGCCGTGACCACGATGTGCCGGCCCTCGAGGTCCGCCTCGCGCGGGACTGCGGCCAGGCGCGGTGGCCGGGCCGCGTCCGCCGCGGCCCGAACGGGTCGGTCGCCGATCGCGGCCACGATGGCGTCCACGATCAGTCCGGCCTCGGCCAGCCGTCCGACGCCGGTCTGCCCGGAGGCCAGCGGACCGCTCTCGGGGTCGACGATCCGGTAGCCGAACTCGCGCAACCGGGCGACGTTGTGGCGGGTGGCCGGATGGGCGTACATGTCACCATCCATGGCCGGGGCCACGATCACCGGCGCGCTGGTGGCCAGGCAGGTGGCCGTGACCACGTCGGCGGCCAGGCCGTTGGCCATCGCCCCCAGCCAGTGGGCCGTGGCCGGGGCGACCACGACCGCATCGACGCTGTCGGCGGTCACGATGTGGCCGATCCGGCCGTCGGGCAGGAGGGCCATGACGTCGCTCTCGACCGGCCGGCCGCTGAGCGCCTCGAGGGTGAGCGGAGCGACGAACCGGGTGGCCGAGGGGGTAACCAGGGCCTGCACCTCGGCGCCTTCGGCCTGCATTCGACGGAGCAGCTCGACGGACTTGTAGGCGGCGATCGAGCCGGTGACCCCGAGGGCCACGAAACGACCGGCCAGGCGGCCGCTGCCGGTCATCCCAGCCCGGCCTCGATCGGCTCGCCGCCGGTCACTTCGGCGTGCAGGATCGCCAGTCCCTTCAGGGTCAGGTCCGGATCGATCGTGCCGATTCCCTCGATCCCGGTGGCCCACGGCGAGCGTGACAGGCCGCCGGTGAGGATGGTCAGGACCGCCTCTGGTTCAACCCCGGCCGCGTCCGCCAGCTCCCGTCGGACCCGCCCCAGGAGCCCTGCCACCAGCGCCTGGTAACCCAGGATCGTGCCCGCCTGGAGGGCGCCGACGGTATCCCGGGCGATGGCCCGGTCGGGCTGGCGGAGCTCGATCCGGGGCAGCTTGGCCGTCCGGGCGGCCAGTGCGTCGAGGCCCAGCTCGAGACCCGGCGCGATGGCCCCGCCGACGAATGCGCCGTCGCTGGCAATCGCATCGAATGTCGTGGCCGTACCCAGGTCGACGACCACCGCCGGGCTGCCGTAGAGACGGGCGGCGGCCAGGGCATTGACCAGCCGGTCGGCGCCGACTTCGTCCGGACGCTCGACCCGGATCGGTAGTGGAACGTGACCGGCGGTGGCCAGGACCAGGGCCAGGTCGCGGCGCACGGCGATCGATTCGATGGCAGCGGTCAGGCCGGGCACGACCGAGGCGCAGCTGACCGCCGAGATCCCGCGCAGGTCGAGCGTGTCCAGGCCAAGCAGGCCCTCGATGAGCAGCTCCAGCTCGTCCGGCGTCGCTCGCTGATTCGTGGCCGCCCGGCGGGTCGCCACGAGCAGCCCGTTCTGGAACAGGCCGGTCGTGATGTTGGTGTTGCCGATGTCGATGGCCAGGAGCATGGGCCGATGATACGCGGAGCCGATGGCCTGACCGGGCGGGAGCAGCAGGAGTACGATTCCGGCCCGTCGATCCCGGCCCGTCGATCCCTAGTGCCGGCCCGTGCAGGAGCCCACCGTGACGTCCGTGCCGCCCGCCAAGTTCTTCGTCAACCGGGGGATCGTGTCGAGCCGGACGGACCTCCTGAATCTGCTCAAACCATTGCTCAAGCAGACCGTCACGTATCGCTTCCTGCGCGGTCGCGAGCTGGTCGCTCACGGCACCGGCTGGGTTGAGCGGATCGTCACCGATCAGCCCGACGTGTCGACCTACTTCACGCCCCTGGCGATCTGCCTGAACATCGACTCATTCGAGCACCTTGAATTCGAGACCCGGCCCGACCAGCTGATCGTGTACACCCTCGTCCAGGGCGACGAGCGGGTGGTGATCGAGTTCGCCCCGATCGAGGGCGCCGGTGAGCACCCGTTTGCCCCCCGCCAGCTCGAATTCGACACCAGCGGCTTCGTCCAGATGGAGCTGCTCGGGCTTGAGCGCGACGAGGCCTGAGCCCGGGTCAAGTACGATCCCCTCGATGTTCGAATGCACCGCGCTGCCCGACGGGCCGCGCGTGATCAGCGCCCGGGTGCCCGGCTCGCGCTCCGTGTCGATTGCCGCCTACGTGCTCGCCGGTTCCCGCCATGAGGGTCCCGGCCAGGCCGGCGTGGCCCATTTCATGGAGCACATCACGTTCAAGGGCACGGCGGCCTATCCCACGACCCGGGTCATCTCCGAGGCGATCGAAGGGGTCGGCGGCTCGTTCAACGCGGCGACCGAGCGTGAGTCGACGGTCTATTGGGTGCGCGTCCCGGCTCGCCAGGCCGCTCGCGGCGTGGACGTCCTGGGCGAGCTGATCGTTCGGCCCAAGCTCGAGGACGCCGAGATCGATCACGAACGGACGGTCATCGTCGAGGAGATCCGGTCGTACCTCGATGACCCGTCCGAGTACGCCCAGATCCTGCTCCAGCAGGCGCTCTTCGGGAGTGGCGTCATGGGCCGCGAGATCTGTGGCGATGAGGCCGACATCCGGAACCTCCCGGAGCAGACGATTCGTGACTTCTGGGCGGCCACCTATCGACCGACCAACATCGTGGTGGCCGTGGCCGGCGATCTCGACCACCAGGCCGCCCTGGACCTGGTTGGTCCCGCGTTCGGCCAGGGCAGCGGTGCCCGGACGGCCTATGCGCCGGCGCCCGCCCTGCCCGCCGGCGAGCGCTACCTGCTGGGTCATCGCGACGCATCCCAGGCCCAGCTGGCCCTGGCCGTGCCGGCCTACCGGCGCGATCATCCCGACACCTGGTCGCTGGCGGTCATGAACGGGGTCCTGGGCGACGGGATGAGCAGCCGTCTCTTCCTGTCGGTCCGGGAAGAGCGCGGGCTGGCCTACGACGTCGGGTCGGGGATCACCGAATATGCCGATTCGGGCTCCCTGTCGATCTACGCCGGGGTGGATCCCAAGGGCCTCGAAGCTGCCTTGTCGGCGATCCTGGCCGAGCTTGAGCGGCTGCGCGATCAGCCCGTCCCGGCCGATGAGCTCGCCCGGGCCAAGGCCTACCTGTCCGGTGGCCTGGAGCTGCGCATGGACGATTCGCGCCATGTCGCGTCGTGGCTGGGTGGCCAGGAAGCGCTCCACGATCGGGTCCTGACCCTCGAGGAAGCCCTCGCCGCCATCGACGAAGTCCGGCCCGAAGACGTCCAGCGCGTGGCCGGCGAGATCTTTCGCGATGAAGTCCTGCGGATGGCCGTGGTCGCTCCGCCGCGCCACGGCGAGCACCTCGATCGCTCACTGCGCCTGGGTGCCTAGGCGGTGACCAGCGACGACCGCGACGAAGCTGTCGCCCTGAAGCCGGAACTCGAGCCAGAGCTCGAACCCGAACCGGCCGCCGAGGTCGAGCCGCCGGACGAACCCGCGTTCGAGCCCGGGCCGCTGCCCGCTGCAGCCGACCGACCGCTCGAGCTGCGGCTCGCCGCCATCCACCTGCGGACGGGCCTGCTGGCCCTGGCCAGAGCCGAGCTCGAGACGAGCGCCGGCCGGGCCGAGCTCGACGACGCCGCACTGCTTGACCTGGCCGAGGCGCGCTGGCGGACGGATGACGTGACCGGCGCCGGCGAGGCTGCCGCGGCCTATTTCGCGACCGGCCGCGAGGACACCCTGTCGCTGGTCATTGCGACCGAGGCGACGGCCTCGCTGGGTCGCTCAACCGAGGCCCGCCGGCTCGCCACGCGGGCCCTGGCCCGCTCGGACATCCCGGTCGAGATGATCTTCCGGGGCATCCGGCCAAGCTCGTACTGGCCGGCCACGAGTGCGATGGCCGGCGAACCGGCCGGCACTCTGTTTGGAGGCCCGCGGCCCGGTTCCAGGGCGGGTACGGCCGGGGTTACCGGCGCCGCCGTCCTCAATCGCCTGGCAGCCAGGCTCCACGGCGAACCGCGACCGGCCAGCGCGGAGCCGGCGGCCCCAACGCTGTGGACCGAGGCCGACACGACTCCGGCCGACGACGGGAAAGCTGCGTTGCAGCCCGCTGCCCGGCTGCCCGAGCCGGTCGACGAGCTGGACCTCGCCCGGGACGATCTGCGGGCCGGGCGGTCGGCCGACGGTGCGGTCCGCCTGGCAGTGGTCCTGCGCCTGGCCCCAGCCCTGGCCCCGGCCGTCCTCGACGCGATCAACGGTTTGAGCGGGCCGTCACTCGAGCTCGTTCGGGGCGATGCGCTGCGCCTGGTCGGCCACGAGCGCGACGCCCGGCTGGCCTACGCGGCGGCGGCCGCGCTGCTTGACGACCGTCCAGGACCGGACTCAACGGACGCGCCGGGCGCGCCTGGGGACTCCTGAGCTTCGTTCGGCGCCGCCTGCGGTATTGTTCGGCGGCTCTCGTCCTTCAAGACTGCACAGCAAGGTGATCGCACCCGTGACCGAACGAACCCTCGTCCTGATCAAGCCCGATGGCGTCCAGCGCCAGCTGGTTGGCCGAATCCTGGGCCGCTACGAAGAACGCGGCCTGAAGCTGGTTGGCCTCAAGCTCGTCCAGGTGGACCGGGCGCTGGCCGAGCAGCACTACGCCGTCCACCGCGACAAGCCGTTCTTCGCCGGCCTGGTCGAGTTCATCACCTCGGGTCCCCTGGTCGCCCTGGCCCTCGAAGGGCCGAATGCGATCGCCGTGATTCGGGCGACCAACGGCGCGACCCGCCCCTGGGAAGCCGCGCCGGGCACGATCAGGGGCGACTTTGCCCTGGAGGTTGCCCAGAACATCGTCCACGCCTCGGACGGGTTGGACACGGCGGCTGTCGAGCTGGCCCTGTGGTTCAAGCCTGGCGAGCTGCTGGCCTATTCGCGCGAGATCGACCACTGGGTGATCGCTCCGGCTGACTAGCGGATCGTTGGGGCCGGACTGGGCGCCGGCGCGGCGGCCCGGGCCGCTTCCGGTCCACCGAAGCCGCCGGCGGCCACGACCAGGCTGATCAGCACGAGGAGCAGGACCAGCCCGGCCGAGATCGGCGCCCGATTGGCCCGCCAGCCCGTCCGGACGCCGTCCAGGGTTGAGCCGGTTCGGGTGGTCGGCACCGGTCGGTCGTTGGCCGCGCCGGCAACGAGCTGGCTGGGCCGGCCCAGTCCGATCAGCAGGATCCGTCCGTAGTAGGCCAGCGCGGCGAG
>JBBRIV010000161.1:0-6946 GCA_038220425.1 Candidatus Limnocylindrales bacterium | reverse complement strand
CCCACGCCCTCGCCCGGCGTGGGGTAGGCCTCGCCGCGAACAGCCGCACACAGCTCCAGGGCCAGGCCGGCGCTCGCCCGGCGGCGCGAAACATCATCGTGGAGATAGCCGTACAGGCGCTCGAACCTCGGTTCGAGGTCCGGCGCCAGGGCGACCAGGAACAGGTCGATGTCGAGCGGCGTGAGGTCGAATGCGCGAGCCATGCGGCGCAGGCGAATGACCGCGCCGTCGCGTTCGGCCGCGTCGGCCCACTTCTCGAGGGCAGCGGCACGGCGGACCGTCTCGCCGTCGTCCGGGCCCGCCAGGAGCGGGCCCGGGCCGCCCGCCAGGAGCCCGTCGACCTGCGCCTCGGAGATGTACAGGCCGCGGAACCGATCGGTTGGATCGGGGTCCTCGGCTCGCCGCCGGGCGACAGTTCCGGCCACGCGCCCGGACAGGATCGCCAGGCGATCGTGCAGGTACAACGCGGCCGGATCGACGTGATCGGCCACCCGCGACACCATCGTCAGGACCGTTCGGCAGGCCGGGTCAGCGGCCGATACCCCGGACCCGGACGATCCGGCCGGGCTGCCGATCCGTGCCCGAGCGGCGGGTCTCGTCGGCCCCGGCGGGCTCCTCTTCGGCTGCGCCAGACCGGCGGCCTGTTCGGCGGGTGCCGCCGGCCTGTTCGTTGCCGTTCGGGGTGACGATGGACAGTCGGGGCTCCTCGAGCACGGGCGGCCCGGCAGCCTGGGCGACATCGACGACGAACGGCGCGCTGACGATCAGGTCCAGCGACGGCTTCAGCTCGCCGCCAAGAGCGGACCAGACGTCGGCAATCGAGCGGTCGCTGCCCAGGGGCAGAGCCGTCGAGAGCAGGAGCGGGAGGGACTGATCGGCCAGCGTCCCCGCGCAGTCGGCCGGAGCGACGCGCTCATGCCGGATGAAGCAACCAAGCAGGCCCGACAGCAGGCGATGCTCGTCCTCCGGTCGCTGGGTCCAGGCCGTGACCATGTACGAAAGCTTGAAGCGGCGCGGCGGCGGCCGGCGCTCGATCACCCGACCAGCATCATCGATCACCCGTTCCCACTGGACCTCGCGGCGGGCCAGGTCTTCGCGGATGTCGTACAGGTACATGTCGACCGTCGGCGCGTTGCGCCGAGCAACCCACTCCCGGGTCGGGGCGTCGAAGGCGACCTCGACCGTCGCCCCGGTCAAAGCGTCACGCCGGACTATGGCCAGCAGGGTCTCGTCAACGTCCTGGATCATCCGGAGCATGGTCGCCCCGCTCGATCGGGCCGGCGACCGACGATCGGGCGGCCGTTCGGGCAGACCTGCCGGTCCCGGCGGCCGAAAGGACAGCCCGGAACCTGCCCAATCGGGCAGTGCAAGCGGCCCGCAGGACGGCACTTCGGGGCCTTGCTGCCGACCCGGTCTGGCCTGACGCTCCAACCAGTCGTATGACCATCGCAGCCTGATCAGCGCAGCCTTGGAGGGCGTCTGAATGCCTAGCTACCTGTCGCCTGGCGTCTACGTCGAGGAGGTTGAAGCCGGATCCCGTCCCATCGAGGGTGTCGGGACGGCGGTCGCCGCCTTTGTCGGCCTGGCCGCCCAGGGTCCGGCCAACACGCCCACCCTCGTTACGAACTGGAGCCAGTTCGTCCAGTCGTTCGGCGACTTCATCGAGGGCTCATACCTGGCCCACGCCGTCTATGGCTACTTCCTGAACGGCGGTGGCGCGGCCTACATCGTCCGAATCGGTGCCGACGGCAACCAGCCCGCCGCCCACCTGGACCTGGCCGCCGCTGACGAGAAGGGCGCCACCGCGCTGCGCCTGACGGCTCTCGACAGCGGCCCGATCGGTAATGACATCTCGGTCGAGGTAAGCGAGCCGTCCCAGCCCGGCGAAGGGATCTTCAAGCTCGTGATCAGCCGTTCCGGCGCCGAGACCGAGACCTACGACAACGTCAGCCTCAAGAAGGGCAAGCAGTCGGTGGCCACCGCGGTCAAGGCCGCCTCGAAGCTGGTCCGGGTCGAGGAGGCCTCGTCAACGGCCCTCGCGCCGGCCAGCGGCAAGTCGTCGCTGGTGGGCGGCGGAGCGTCGATGGCGGTCCAGGTGGCACCCGACGACTACTCGGGCAACACGGCGGACCGGACCGGCTTCGCCGGACTCGAGGCGATCGACGAGGTGACGATGCTCGCCGCGCCGGACGTGATGGCGCTCTACCAGCAGGGCGTGATCGACCTGGAAGGCCTCCAGGCGATCCAGCTGGCGATGCTCGCCCACTGCGAGCTGATGGGCGATCGGCTGGCCATCCTGGATGCACCTCCGGGCCTGAACGCCCAGCAGGTCAAGGAATGGCGGATGGAGAAGGCCGGCTACGACTCCAAGTACGGGGCACTCTACTGGCCCTGGATCAAGGTCTTCGACCCGGTCGCCGGCCAGGCCCGGTTCGTCCCGCCGAGCGGCCACATGGCCGGCATCTGGGCCCGCAACGACGACACCCGGGGCGTCTGGAAGGCACCGGCCAACGAGGTGATCAGGGGCGCCATCTCCCTGGAGCTCCAGATCACCAAGTCCGAGCACGACCAGCTCAACCCGGTCGGGATTGACTGCATCCGGGCGTTCCCCGGCCGGGGCATCCGGGTGTGGGGTGCCCGGACGCTGTCAAGCGATCCAGCCTGGCGCTACGTCAACGTCCGGCGGCTCTTCAACTACATCGAGGAATCGGTCATCGGCGGCACCCAGTGGGTCGTCTTCGAGCCGAATGACATGGCCCTCTGGCAGCGGGTCCGGCGGACGCTCAACGCGTTCCTCGTCCGGACCTGGCGCGACGGAGCGCTGTTCGGGGCAACGCCCCAGGAAGCGTTCTACGTGAAGTGCGACTCCGAGACGAACCCGTCCGAGGTGATCGACGCCGGGCAGCTGGTCGTCGAGATCGGGATTGCCCCGGTCAAGCCGGCCGAATTCGTGATCTTCCGGATCTCCCAGTTCTCCGGTGGAACGTCCCTGTCCGAATAGTCATTCGCTGAGCGCTCAGCGCGAAGGAGGATCCTGACATGCCAGCTGGCCTGCCCAGTCTGCCCAACGACGCGATCGCGTCGTACCACTTCGCCGTCGAGATCGACGGCGTGGAGATCGCCCAGTTCTCGGAGCTCAGCGGAATCACCTCGGAGATCGACGTGATCGAGCTCAAGGAGAACATGAAGGACGGCAAGCCGATGATCAAGAAGCTGCCGGGCGCGCGCAAGCCGCCGACGATCACCCTCAAGCGGGCCAAGAATGCGTCGAAGGCGCTCTGGGACTGGCACTACGCCATGTACCAGGGCAAGGTGGCCACCGCTCGCAAGAACGGCTCAATCATCCTCAACGACTACGAGGGCGGCGAGATCACCCGCTACAACTTCACCAACGGCTGGGTGTCGAAGGTGACGATGGGCACCCTCAAGGCGGGCTCCAACGAGGTCCTGATGGAAGAGATCAGCATCGTCTGCGAAGAGCTCGAGCGGGTCTGACGTGACTCCCGTCGACAGCCCTTCGCGGCCGGTCGACGAGATCCCGGGACGGGGCGCTCTACGAACCGAGTTCGCGTTCGCCCTGCCCCGTGGCTTCGTTGATGACGCCGGCACCGTCCACCGCGACGGGGTCATGCGCCTGGCCACGGCCCGCGACGAGATCCTGCCCCAGCGCGACCCCCGGGTCCGCGAGAACGAGGCCTACCTGACCGTCCTGCTGTTGTCCCGGGTGATCACCCGCCTGGGCACGCTGACGGCGGTCAACGCCGGCACCATCGAGGGCATGTTCGCCTCAGACCTGGCCTTCCTCCAGGACCTCTATCGTCGGGTCAACCAGGAAGGCACGACGCAGGTCGCCGTGACCTGTCCAGCCTGTGCCCACCACTTCGCGGTGGACCTGGGGGGTGGCCGCCTGGGGGAACCGTGACGTACGCGACCGACCGCCTGTTCAACGAGATCGCGTACGTGGCGTATCACTTCCACTGGCCCCTGGATTCGATCCTCGATCTGGAACATCCGCTCCGCCAGCGGTTCGTCGAGGAGATCGCCCAGCTCAACCAACGAAGGACTGAGGAGTAAGCGTGCGCTGGCCCTTCGGCCGCAGCTCCCGGCCTGCTGACGGTTCGACGCCGTCGGGCAGCGCGGATCGCCCGCCAATCGACCGCCCGCACGACGCGTGGCGATCGCTGCCGGCCGTCCAGCGCGCCAGCGGCGAGCCGCCAACCGTGGCTCCGGCCGCGCCATTCGCGGCCAGCCTGGCTACCCGCCAGCCGCCTGCCCTGACCCTCGCCCCGCTCGGCCACGAGATCTCGCCGCTCGGCTCGCCGGGAATCGTGGTGGGCCTGGTTGCGCCCAGTGGGGCGGCCATCACCGGCCGGCCGGAGCTGCCCATCCAGCGCCTGGCCAGCGAATCCGATCGGGACATGCCCGGAGCGGCCGGCTGGAGCTCGTTCGAGTCAGCCAACGTTGGGCTCGAATCCGTTTCCGGCGGCGCTCCCGAACCGCCCCAAAGCGAGCCGGCGGCTGACTTGCCGAGTCCGGTCCAGCGCCTCGCGGAGGCAGCCCCGGCGCTGACCAGTGCCAACGCCACGAGCATTCCGGCCACGCCGGCCGGCACCTTCGACCTCCGACCGGTAGCCCAGCGGCCCCATCCGGGGAGCACCGCGCCGGCGCTTGCCAGCGTCCAGCCGATACCGTTTGAGCCGGTCGTGGCCCCGGCGGCTACGTTCGTGGCCGAATCCCCCGGGCGCCGACCCACCCTGGGCCAGGCCCGCCGGCTGGGCTTGGGCGTACCCCTCTCGTCGATCGCCGAGCAGGCGGTCCAGCGGACGGCCGTGCCCGTGGCCGGCGTCGCGCGGACAGCCACCGGGACAACCCTCGCTGGGTCCCCCGAGCCGGTCGCTGGTGCATCGGCGACAGCCGCGCCTCAGCGCGAGCCAGTGGCCCTGACCGTCGTCCGGCCGATCAGCATCCAGCGCCTGGCGCCGGACCTGCCCGGTGGACCGCTTCAGCCGGGACGACTCAGTCAGAGCGCCGGCGCGAGCCTGACCGGCCTGACCGGCCTGGCCGAGCTAGCGGCACCGGCCGGCGCCAAGAGCGCAGCCGGGCTAGCGCCGGCCGGGGGCAGCGGCCCGGCCCTGCTGCCCCTCGTCGCCGAAGCGGTCACGACCATGCCGGAGGACACTCCGCTCAGCCTGCAGCGGCTGCCCGACGCACCCCTGGGTGGGCAGTCAATCCGGGTGAGCGCGGCCGGTTCCCTGCTCCTGCCCGCCGAAGCCGACGGAGCGCCCAGCCCAGCCCCGGCGGCACAGGTTCGACCGGCCGGCGGGTCGGAGCAGTCCGTCGGCCGCCTGGGCGCCGACCCCGGCCGGTCCGTGGAGACCGCCATCAGGCCCCGTGCTGTCCAGGCCTCAGGGTTCGGTGGCCCAGCGCGGCCAGACCCCAGCGCGCCAGCCGTGCTGCGGATGGTCGGATCGGCCCGGCCGGCCGTGGGGGTCATGGATCCCGGGCCGGTCCTGACCCTCGCCCCGGCACTGCCGGTCCAGCGGGCGGTCGAGATCAATGAGGTCCAGGTCAATCCCACTGTGCCCGATCCCACGGCCGGTGGCGTGGCCGGGTCGGGCGCGGGCAGCGCGGGCAGCCCGGGTCAGCCGCCCGGCGCGGCCGGTTCGAGCTCGACCGTGGACAGGGACCGCGAGCTCGACGACCTCGCCCGGCGCCTGTACGGCCGGATCCGCTCGCGTCTGACCTCTGAGCTGCTGGGCGACCGCGAGCGCGCCGGCGTCATCACCGATCTCCGATGAGCGAGACGGCCCTCAGCCTGCGCTTCCACGTGACCATCGACGGGCTGCTGCTGGGCGACTGGACCAAATGCGATGGGCTGAGCATCGAGTACGACGTGACCGAGTATCGCGAGGGTGGTGAGAACAGCTATGTCCACCGCCTGGCGGGCCGGGCCAAGTACTCCAACATCAAGCTGACCCGTCCAATTGACAGCAGCTCAGCCGAGGTTGCCGCGTGGGTCGCCAGCGTCTCGACCAAGCTGATCCGGCAGACCGCCCAGATCGCGGTGATGGACGCGACTGGGAGCACGGTCGTGGCCTGGAACCTGGTTGGGGTCTATCCCGTGCGCTGGACCGGCCCAACCCTCGATGTCGGCGGGAACCAGGTTGCCTACGAGACCCTTGAGCTGGCCCACCACGGCCTGACCGGGAGCCTGACATGAGCGGGTTTGGCCTGAACCTCCAGAAGGCCGGCCTGCGCGTCGTGGCCGGCGAGGCCCGGACCAGCAACCTGACGTTCACCTACAACCCGACCGAGATGTCGACGTCCAAGACGGCCACCTGGAATCGGCCAACGACGAATGCGGCCAACGACGCCACCCAGCCCCAGTTCGCCGGGGTCCAGCCCCAGTCGGTCCAGATGGAGATCTTCTTCGACGCCTACGAGGACCTCTTTGGCGACGTCTCGGACGCCGTCAAGACCCTCTTTGAGTGGACCAAGCCGACCTCCTCATCGGCCAACAAGCGCCAGCACAATCCGCCGATCCTGACGTTTGAATGGGGCAGCAACAAGGTCCTCGCCGACTTTCGGGGGTATCTCGAATCGGTCTCGGCCAAGTACACGATGTTCCGGCCGGACGGCACGCCGATCCGGGCAACGGCATCGATCACCCTCAAGGAGATCCCGGTCGACGCGCCCCGACAGAACCCCACCTCGGGCAGCCTCAACAGCCGGCGAAGTCATGTCCTGGGTGACGGCGACAGCCTCCAGTCGGTGGCCTACCGCGAATACGGCAACCCGGCCCTGTGGCGGAGCCTGGCCCTGTTCAACGGCATCGACGATCCGCTCCGGCTGGTGGCCGGCAGCTCGATCCTGATCCCCAGCGCGGGCGAAGCCGCCCGCCTCCTGACGGGCGCTGGCGATGGCTGATGCCGGCCAGTTCGCCCGG
>JBBRIV010000160.1:0-6993 GCA_038220425.1 Candidatus Limnocylindrales bacterium | reverse complement strand
ACGAACAGGTTCGCCGCGGTCGCCTCGCTGATTCGGCCATCGAGGGTCAGGAACAGGGCGTCGTCGGCGCCGGCCCGGGCAGCCTCCAGCCGGGCATAGACGTAGTCGGCCCGCGACGTCGTCTTGACTCCCGAAAGCGGTGAGCCCGGGTCACGCCGGATCGTGCTGGTGATCGTCCTGACTCCGCGCTCGAGCAACTCGGCCGGCGGCGGCGCATACGGCCAACACTGGATTGCGACGGTCGCAGAGAGATCCTCGAAGCCGGCCGGGAGGAGTCCCCGCCGCTCGGATGGGCCGCGACTCACGGTGATCCGAATGGCGCTGTCTCTGGGCAGGTTTCCGGGCAAGTCGCCGGCCAGATCTCCGGAACGGGCACCGGCACCGGCGAGGCCCTCGGCGGCCAGCAGCTCGGCAATCCCGTCGACCAGCTGGTCGTCGTCGACAGCCAGGTTGAGGCCCAGGGCCAGGCAGCCCTGGCGGAGCCGCTCGAGATGCTCATCCAGCTCGATCACCACGCCCCGCCGGGCGCGCGCCGTCTCGAATACGCCGTCGCCCAGCTGGAAGCCACGGTCGGTGACGTTCAGGTGCGGGCCGGCAGCATCGACCAGGCGGCCATCCAGCCAGATCCAGTGATCCGGACTGGTGGTTGCGCTCATCCTTCCGCCGCTCGCCCGGAGATGGCCCGCAGTGGCCCGCGCGCCTTGGCCACGGTCTCGAACCACTCCTCGGCTGGATCGCTCCGCCAGGTGATCCCACCGCCAACATGGAGGCTCAGCCGGGCCCCGTCGGCCACGAAAGTTCGGATCAGGATGCTTGAGCCAAGCTGGCCATCCGGGCCCAGCCACAGCGCACTGCCGGTGTACGGTCCGCGCCTGACCGGTTCGAGCGTTTCCAGGATCTCCATGGCCCGGATCTTGGGGGCGCCGGTGATCGAGCCACCGGGGAAGCTGGCGGTCAGCAGGTCGAAGGCGTCCCGGCCCGGCGCCAGCTGCCCGGTCACGGTCGACACGAGGTGCTGGACGGCACTGGTTCGTTCGAGCCGGCACAGGCGGGGCACGCGGATGCTGCCCGGCCGGCAGACCCGGCCGAGATCGTTGCGCAGGACGTCGACGATCATCACGTTCTCGGCCCGGTCCTTGGCACTGGCCAGGAGCTCGGCCGCCAGCGCCCGATCCTCCTCGGGCGTGGCGCCTCGACGACGGGTGCCCTTGATCGGACCGGTCGTCACCCGGCCGCGCCCGTCGACCGACAGGAAGGCCTCCGGCGATGCCGAGGCGATCGCCCGCGGGCGACCGGCCCGAGCGCCTGCCTCACCAGGCCCCAGGTCCAGGTAGCTCGCAAAGAGGGCCGGATCACCGGTCCGGAGCGCCCGGTAGAGCGGCCACGGGTCTCCGTTGAACGCCGTTTCCAGGCGCCGGGCCAGGTTCGCCTGATAGATCTCGCCGTCCCGGATGGCCCGACGGATTGCCTCGACGCCGGCCTCGTAGGCGGTTCGGTCAAGGCTCGACTCGAAGACGAGCTCAGCCGGCCATGGGGCTCCATGGGGACCGGGTGGGCGAGCGTGGCCGAGCCGCGTCCGGACATCGGCCAGGCGCTGGTCCAGCCGTCCGTGGTCGCCGTCCACGGCCCGGCCGCCCAGGAACGCCTGGCCGGTCCGCCGGTCCCAGGCCACGACCCAGTCGTGGAGGGCCAGCCGAAGGGTGGGCAGGTCCTGGTCGTTGGGCACGAGCTCGGCCCGCGGCTCAAGGGCCAGCCCCAGGTCGTAGCCAAGGAAGCCGGTCAGGCCCCCCAGGAACGGCGGATCGACGGGCTGGCCGGACGGGCCAGACGGGCCCGGCTTGCCCGAATCGAGCCGGGCGACCAGCCGGCGCGCCCCCACGAACGGGTCGGGGCCTGGGCTGGGCCGGTTGAGGACCGCGACCGGATCTGCGGTCAGGAATGTCCAGCGTGAGCGGCGGCCGGGCCGGGCGCTCTCGAGCAGGACCAGGCCGGGCAATCCGGCCAGGCGCTCGGCAGCGTCGAGCGGCGCAACAGAATCGAGCTCGGGCAGGCGGATCAGGCGCACGCCCGGCAGGGCGGCCTGGTCGGCGGCGTCGGCATGGCGGGTCACGGGAGCGAGGACCATCTGCGGATTATCGTCCGTCCGCCGAACCGGCCCTACACCTAGAGGGCGATCATCCCTGCCCCGGCCGTGGCGAAGGTCGCGTCGTCAATCAGGATGAAGCTGCCCGTGGCGCGGTTGTCGCGATAGGCATCCACGGCCAGCGGCGCCGAAAGCTGGAGCGTGACCACGCCGATCTCGTTCAGGCCCAGCTGGGTCGCGCCGGCAACCAGGGCCAGGCTGTTGATATCGATCCGGTGCTCGATCCCGGTGACCACCGCCCGGACACTTCGGGTGGCTGCCTTGAGGCCGTAGCGGGCGCCGATCGTGAGCGGCCGATCGGTCAGCCAGCAGATCGTGGCGCGCAGCTCGGTGGTGACCGTGGGCAGCGCTTCGGGACCCACCAGCAGCTCGCCCCGGCCCACGTCGAGATCATCCTCCAGGGTGATCGCCACGCTCAGCGGTGGATAGGCGCGCTGGAGCGGACCGTCGTAGGTGTCGATGGTGCGGATTCGGCTGCGACCGCCACTGGGCAGGGCCAGGACCTCGTCACCCGGCTGCCAGATTCCGCCCTCGATCCGGCCGGCCGCGGCCCGGTAGTCGTGGTGACTATCGGACATCGGCCGGATGATCCACTGGACCGGCAGGCGCCGGCGGGTCCAGTCAGTTCGATCGGCCACGTCGACCGTCTCGAGATGGCCCAGGAGGGTGGGCCCCGTGTACCACGGCATCCGTGCCGTGGGCGTCACGACGTTGTCGCCGTGGAGCGCCGAGACGGGGATGTAGGTGACCTGGTGGATCCCGTCGAGACCGGCCGCGAAGACCGCAAACTGCTCGCGGGCCCGCTCGAATGCGGCCTGCTCCCAGTCGACCAGGTCCATCTTGTTGACGCACACCGCCAGGTGCCCGATGCCCAGCAGCGAGGCGATCACGGCATGGCGGCGGGTCTGCTCGATAACCCCCAGGCGGGCGTCGATGAGGACCACCGACAGGTCGGCCGTAGAGCCGCCGGTGACCATGTTCCGGGTGTACTGCACGTGGCCGGGGGTGTCGGCGATGATGAACCGGCGGCGGGGCGTGGCGAAATAGCGGTAGGCGACATCGATCGTGATCCCCTGTTCGCGCTCGGCCCGCAGGCCGTCGGTCAGCAGGGCCAGGTTCACGTAGCCGTCGCCGCGCTTGAGGCTGGCCTGTTCGATCGCGGCCAGCTGGTCCTCGAAGATCTCCTTCGAATCGAACAGGAGCCGGCCGATCAGGGTGCTCTTGCCGTCGTCGACCGAGCCGACCGTGGAGAACCGGAGCAGGTCGGCGGCAAGGCCGGCCGTGTCAAGGGCGGTCATCAGAAGTAGCCCTCGCGCTTGCGGTCTTCCATCGACGCCTCGGAGAACGCGTCGTCGGCCCGGGTCGCGCCGCGCTCGGTGATCCGGGCCACGCTGACCTCGGCGATCACGGCGTCGAGCGACATGGCCGGCGATTCGATCGCACCCGTGCAACTCATGTCGCCAACGGTGCGGTAGCGCACGACCAGGCGGCGGGCGTCCTCGCCGGGCAGGGGATGAATCGTGGGGCCCACGGCCAGCCACATCCGGTCGCGCTTGACGACATCGCGCTCGTGGGAGAAGTAGATCGAGGGGACAGCCAGGTTCTCGCGGGCGATGTACGACCACACGTCCAGCTCGGTCCAGTTGCTGATCGGGAAGACCCGCATGTGCTCGCCGCGATGGAGCTTGCCGTTGTACAGGCTCCACAGCTCCGGCCGCTGGTTGCGCGGATCCCACTGCCCGAAGGCGTCCCGGAGCGAGAAGATGCGCTCCTTGGCCCGGGCCTTCTCCTCGTCCCGCCGGGCGCCCCCGAAGACCGCGTCGAAGCGGTGCTCGGCGATCGCATCGAGGAGGGTGGTGGTCTGGAGCCGGTTGCGCGACGGGTCGTGGCCGGGTTCCTCGTGGACCCGGCCCTGGTCGATCGAATCCTGGACGCTGGCAATGATCAGCCGCTCGCCCAGCTCGGCCACCCGGTCGTCCCGGAACTGGATGACCTCGGGGAAGTTGTGGCCGGTATCGATGTGCATCAGCGGGAACGGGAAGCGGGCCGGCCGGAAGGCCTTCTCGGCCAACCGGAGCATCACGATCGAGTCCTTGCCGCCCGAGAAGAGCAGGACCGGACGCTCGAACTCCGCGGCGACTTCACGCAGGATCTGGATGGACTCCGATTCGAGGACGTCCATGTGGCTGATCCGCGGCCGAGCCGTGGCCTCAGCCATCGAAGACCTCGCGCCGATCAACCTGGCCGGCAGCCAGCCCATCGGCGGCCTCCACCTGGCGGTCCCGGGTCATCCGGCCGCTGACCGGGTCAAAGTGGATTCCACATTCACGCTCATCAGGACGCTCCCACCACCAGCGGCCGGCCCGCGGGTCTTCGTCGGCCGCCACGGCCCGGGTGCACGGTGCACAGCCGATGGAACGATAGCCCTGATCGTGGAGCGCGTTGTAGGGGACCTTGTTGGCCCGGATGTGGGCCCACACCTGGGCGTCGGTCCAGTCGGCCAGCGGGGCAATCTTCCAGGCCCCGCCGTGGGCCTCATCCAGGGCGATCTTGGGAGTCCCCGAGCGGGTCGTGATCTGGTCGCGTCGAAGCCCGGTGATCCAGCCCGACAACCCCTCGAGGGCGCGGCCGAGCGGCTCGACCTTGCGGATTCCGCAGCACGTCCGGCGCGCCTCCAGGGAGTCGTAGAAGAGGTTCAGACCGCGCTCGCGGACCATCCTCTCAACCGCGTCGTGGCGGGGGAAGACCACCTCGATCGTGACGTCATAGCGGCGCCGCGCCGCGTCCATCAGGTCGTAGGTCTGCTGGGGCAGCCGGCCCGTGTCCAGGGTGAACACCCGTGGCCGGGCGGTGAGGCCGGCCATCAGGTCCAGGATGACCATGTCCTCGGCCCCGAACGAGCTGGCCAGGGCAACCTGGTCCTGGCCCAGGGCTATGAGGGCAAGCTCCAGGACAGCCCGGGCGTCGAGCGGCTCGGTCTGGTCGATCGCCGGAACGGGGAGATTGAGCGCCGTCATGAACCCGGGACTGACGATGCGCTCACGGACTCCTCCCCGGCTGGCTCCGGCAATGACGACCCGCGGTCAGGCGACCGGGTTCGGGACGAACGTCTTCTCGATCGGCACGCCGACCATGCTGCCCCACTCGGTCCAGCTGCCGTCGTAGTTGCGGACTCGACGATAGCCCAGCAGCTCGTGCAGCACGAACCAGGTGTGCGACGAGCGCTCACCGATCCGGCAGTAGGCAATGATGTCCTTGTCGCTGGTCACGCCCTTGGCCGCATACAGCGCGGTCAGGTCGTCGACGCTCTTGAACGTGCCGTCCTCGCGGACGGTCTGGGCCCACGGGACGGATGCCGCGCCGGGGATATGACCGGCGCGCTGGGCCGTCTCGCTCAGGCCAGGGGGCGCAATCAGCTCGCCGCTGAACTCAGCCGGCGCCCGGACGTCGACCAGGACCAGCTCCGGATCCGACAGCCGGGGCAGGATGTCGTCGCGGAACGCCCGCAGGGCAAAGTCAGGCGCGGACAGCTGGTAGGCCGTGGCCGGGTAGGTGTCGATGTCGGTCGTGACCGGCAGACCGTGGTCAAGCCAGTATTTGCGACCGCCGTCCAGGATCCGGACATCCTTGTGGCCGTACAGCTTGAGCTGCCAGTACGCCCACGCGGCGAACCAGTTGTTGTTGTCGCCGTACAGCACAATCGTGGTGTCCGGTCCGATCCCGCCGGCCGACAGGAGGGCCGAGAAGTCGTCCTGGCTCGCGATATCGCGCCGGATTCCATCGGCCAGCTGGCTGGTCCAGTTCCAGCCGACGGCACCGGGCAGGTGGCTCTGCTCGTAGGAGGTGGTATCGACGTCGACTTCGACGAAGCGGACGGCCGGATCGGCCAGGTGGGCATGTGCCCAGGCTGCGTCAACGAGGAATGGACTGGTGCTCATCTCGGGGCTCCTTGTTCGGGTGTGAGGTGGCGGAAAAAGCTGAGGGAGTGAGGGTCTGCGGACGGCGATCAGTCGCGATCGGTCCGCTCGGGACAGAGGTTCACCGGCTCAATCATCAAAGCCCGTCCCACTCCGCCGGCTGAACGCCAGGAGGGCCTCATGGCAGGCGGCCGCGGCTCGCTCGACCTGGCGGACGATCCAGGGATCGACCCGGCTGCTGTCCTCAATGGTGAGCGTGGCTCCGTGTGGACCGTCGACCAGGACGATCCCGGAGCCATTCCGATAGTCGGACAGCCAGTTCGCCTGGAGGGCGACCAGCGCATCGATCACCACGCTCGGGGCGAACGTCCAGTCGAGGTACAGCCCGTCCAGGGTCGCCGCGATGTCGTCGACCCGGATCGGCTGGCCTCGCTCCAGGCGGGCCGTCAGCTCCAGGATCCGCAGGAGGCTGAACGGGTCGCCCGATTCGGCGACGGTCGGCGGCTGAACGTTGGGGTTGGGTAGCCCAGCCGGGGCGGCCCGAAGGGGCACAGAACCGGGCCGTACGGTCGCCGAATTCGCCGGTCGGGCGTGGGTCACGGGAAGGGCTCCTGGACATGGCGCGGATGGCGCCCGGGAAATGCGAAGTTATCCGGTAGGACTAGGTCCCGAGACTACCATGGAGACCCTGGGCGTGGCGCGCGAGGCGCCTCTTTGATCTGATTCTTTACCGGAGCAACACGCGTTGTGCACCCGTTTTGGGCAGCCGTAAGTCACACTGGCGATTGCCGACTTCGCATGCGAGTCTCTCCGAACCATGACGCTACCCCCACAGGGCCAGGATCCCGCCGAGGAGCCCGTCCCGGATCCGACGGTCGAACCCGCAGCCTGGCTGCCGGTCTCACCCGTGGCCAGCCCAGTTCCGCCGGTCCA
>JBBRIV010000159.1:0-7017 GCA_038220425.1 Candidatus Limnocylindrales bacterium | reverse complement strand
AATAGTCCTGAGGGGTCCTTAATCGCGGCGCCCTTGAAAAATGTGAGCTTCACAACGCTCGCGTACGTCTCGCCCGTGCAGATCGGACCTTGGTGAGACCACACAGGAACCCCTGGATTCGAGGGTTTTTTCCACTTCCACTCCTCAACCACTTCCGGGTCAGCCTGTTTGATCAGGGCGCGAAGCCTGGCCAGCGTCGTGCCTCGCCAGTCGTCCAGTTCTTTGATCCTTGCAGCGATCAGCTGCGATGGAGACTCGACGTTCCCCGCGGAGCTTGTCTTCATGTGACGTGCCGGCTCCTCTACGCAAACCACGAAATGCGGACGCTCGGATCAGTCCTCGGGCAGAGCACCAAAGTCCTTCCTCGTCTTGAGATACCAGCCCATTCCTGCGATGGGGTTCTTCCACCTGCCCTGCATGCTCTTCAGGGCACCCTGGTGCGTTTGATCCCCACTTGCGACCATTTCCTTGAGATGGCTATCTTCCGCTTTGATGACCTCATCAGCCTTGTTGCCGTGGAATGGGGCATCACACGGTCCACCCATTTGTCGACATGTCATGGTCTTCACGTACCTGACCTCCTACTTGTGGGGCGTCCTCCTCGAGGAAGCCCAGCTGGTCTGACCTATCGTCACCTGGTCATTGACTGCGGCTGGAGCGGCCGCAATTTGAGACGTGGTACGGGCAGACCCTGGAGCGGCTGCTGCTTCCCGACGGAGGGGCAGGGTCTGGCGAGGGCGCCTCATTACAAACCGATCCTTGACCAGGCGGCCACCTGGTAGTGGCCGACGACAAGGCTGCGGTTGGCGGTCGCCTCTGCATGCATTCGCTCGACGAGGGTATCGATGCCGACATCGGCCGCGCTGGCGACTCCCAGCCGCTCCATTTCGGGCAGCAGCGTGCGCACGATCTCGGCCAGCAGGAACAACCGATCGAGGCTGTTCTGACCCGCTCCAACGAGCGACTCGAGACGCATCGTAGGCGCCGCCAGTCCGGCCGACGTGAACGTCTGGAACAGCTTTGTGCCCATATGCGGCTCGGTTCCGTGGAGGCGCAGCGTTTCGACCGCCCACGTGCGGCACTGCTCATAGATGGGGGCAGCGGGATACGAGGCGATCCCGGCCCAGTCGATTTCGTGAAAGACGATCAGGCCGCCCGGCCGGAGTTTTGTCGACAGCTTCCGGAGCATCGCTGCCGGATCGGCCTGGAATTGCAGGACGTATCGACCGAGGACCGCGTCGAACGGCCGCTCGAAGGCTATTTCAACCGGATCGCCCACGAGGAAGGTCACGTTGTGGAGCGACAGGCCCGCCGCTCGAGAGCGGGCCGTGTCAAGGGCGGCCGCCACCCGGTCGACGCCCACCACCTCACCTTCGGAGCCCACGATTCGGGCGGCGACGAAGGCCACATCGCCCGCTCCACTACCTACGTCGAGCACGCGCATCCCCGGCTCGACCCCCGCCTCGCGGAAGAAACGCTCGGTGATCGGGTCGATGAGGCGCGCCTGCGCCATCAGCCGATCGATTTCCCGGTCCGAATGCCCCAGGACATATGGCCTCGCCTCGCCCGCGCCGCCCGCTCCGGTATCCATGTCCTGGCTCTCGCTCAACGTTCCGCCGCGGCGGCTGCCGCACAGCGCAGGATCGCCACGGCCGAGCGGTCGATGTCGGCTTCAGTCGTCTGCCAGCTGCTGACCGAGACCCGCATGGCCACGATGCCCTGCCAAGTCGTACCGCCCAACCAGCACGTGCCGTCCTGCTGGACCCGGGCAATCACGTTCCGGGTGAAGGCGTCGCCTGCGGCTGGATCGGTGGCGCGCGCAGCGGCCGGATCCGTGAACCGCACGAGGACCTGGTTCAGGACGACGTCGTTGAGGATTTCGACCCCCGGCGCCGCGGCGAGCCGCTCGGACATTCGGACGGCCAGGCGGCTGCAGCGCTCCATGAGATCGGCGATGCCTGAGCTGCCCAGCGCCCGGATCGCCGCGAGGATCGCGAAACCCCGGGCACGCCGCGAGGATTCGGCGACCCAGTTGAACGGATCACGCTCGGCGCCGGCTGTCTCCACGTAGTACGCAGCGCCGAGGCTCATCGCCGCGTGGTGCGCGGTCACGTCGCGGGCGAAGACGAGCCCGGAGTCATACGGGACGTTGAGCCATTTGTGGGCATCGGTCGTCCACGAATCGGCCAGCTCCACCCCGGTCACCAGGCGACGCAGCGCGGGGGCCGCCGCGGCCCACAGGCCGAAAGCCCCATCCACGTGGAGCCAGCCAGCGTGATCATGGACCGCAGCCGCGATGTCCGGGAGCGGGTCGAACGCACCCGTGTTCACGTTGCCGGCCTGCGCACTCACAATCAGCGGACCACTCAGCCCGGCGAGCGTTTCCCGCAAGAGGTCCGCGCGCATCCGACCCTGGTTGTCGGTGGGCACCCGGTGCACTCGCCCTCGGCCCAGGCCGAGCATCTGCAGGGCGGCAAAGATCGTGACGTGCGATTCATCGCTGACGACGACGTTGATCGGCGGGGCACCGAAGAGGCCATTCACTTCGACGTTCCAGCCGGTCGACTTGAGAACAGCGTGGCGAGCCGCCGCGAGGGCCGTGAAGGTGGCCATGGTGGCGCCGGTCGTGAACCCGACGCTGACCTCTGGCGGCAGGCCAAAGAGCTCGATCAGCCAGGCGCCGGCCACTTCCTCGGCAACCGCCGCGGCAGGTGACAGGACGTACAGACCGGCGTTCTGGTCCCACGTGCTCGTCAGCCAGTCGGCAGCGAGGGCGGCAGGGTGGCTGCCGCCCACGACAAAGCCGAAGTAGCGCGGACCGGCGCTGGCCACGAGGCCGCCATCGGCGTGATGGGCAAGCTGTTCGACGACCGCGAGGGGATCCTCGCCCTGTTCTGGGAGCGGTCCGCCAAGCGCCACCCGCAGCGCCGCCAAGTCTACGGGCCGGCCGACGGGTCGCTCGTGCAGCGACTCGAGGTAGGCAGTAGCCAGCTCCGCCGTCCTGGCCAGGAGCGCCTCGTCAGTCATGGCAGGAACATACACGTTTGGACGCGGTGAGTCGTGCGCCCGCGGTTTCGGCGACGGACGCACCAACATGGCTCCGTGGCTCGTCGATTACGAAGGAGGGTGGCCAATCATGAGTCCCTTCGTGCGTAGGCGTCTGCCGGACGCCAGGATCATTCCGAACGGTACGTTCTTCGCACTGATGGCTGCGGTCGTGGCGATCCTCGTTCTCGAAGGATGCGGGATCGTGCCGACCAGTACGGAGTCGACCGCGAGCTCACCGTCCCAGAGCCTGGTCCTTCCGAGGGTACCGGCGACTCAACCTCCATCCGCGTCCCCGGTGGCGATCAGCGTGTCTCGATCGACTGGCATCAATCTCGTGGGCTGGGCGCCAGACGGTCGCCATCTCCTGCTCGACAGTGGTGCCCTGGAGGTCATCGATGCCCAGGGCCGGACGGTCGCGACGCCCGGAGGCACCGTCGCGACCTGGATCGATACCACCCGGTTCGCGACGTGGACGCCAGGCAACGCCGGCGCAGTGGCAGGGACAGTTATGGTCGTGGGACTGGACGGTTCGACGATCCCGGTTCCTGGGACCTACGTCGGGGGTGGGTTGATCGGCGATGGAGTGGGCGATCTGACCCTCATGCCGCTGGGCTCGGGCAGTTCAATCGTTGCCGACCATTTCGTGATTTGGAGCAACGGTCGCCTGGGCGACCCGATGCCTGGTTGGCCGCTCGGCTGGTCGAGGGATGGTTCGACCCTGATCATCGCGACGAGCTCGCCGCTCGGCGGTACCGCAGGCAGCACCTCGAGCGTGTCCGTCGCGCTCATGACTCGGCCATTCCTGGTCCAGGCACGACCCATCGCGAACGTGCACGTCGATCCGAACTACGTCCCTGCCTTTGACCTGGCGGGCAGCCACGTCGCGTTTCCATGCGCGGCGATCGGCACCCTGGGCGCCTGCCACCAGCTCGTGGACGACCTTTCTACGGCGACGATTCACGACATCGCCGTGCAGGCCCCCGGGCTACCGGTCACATGGACCAGCGACGGGGCACTCCTTCTGGCGGCCGACCCGGCGAGCGGTTCGGGAGTCCTCCGTGAATGGAACGGCTCGGCCGTTGTTGCGTCGTCCCTGCCGAAGGCATCGTGGGCACTCGCGTCGCCGTCGGGCTACGTCGCCCTCGTGACCGAGGCCACCGACAGCACGCACACCACCCGGATCATCAACTCGATTGGCGTTTCAGTCGCCGAGCTGGCAGGGATGGCCCTGTCCTGGTCGCAGGACGGTTCGGCCGTCGCGATCAAGGTTGACTCGGGGCTCCAGTTGACGTTGTTCCGGATCCCGTAGGCAACTTCAACGTCGAGACCCGCAACTTCGCCCTCGCGACTGCGCTGAAGATAGAACGATTCGGTTGCCGTCAGACTCTTGGTGGTTGAGTGCGGGCGTTGACCCGCCGTGACCCAGGTGTTCGATGAAGCGAGACCTCGTCCTTCGCGCCAGCCACGGCGACCACGATGCCTTCAGTGAGCTCGCTGCTGGTGCGTACGATCGACTCCATCGAACCGCACGGCTGATCCTGCGCAGTGACGACCGCGCGTCGGATGCCGTGCAGGAAGCGCTGATCGCCGCCTGGCTGCACATTCGCGCCGTCCGCGACCCCGACCGCTTCGACGCGTGGCTCCATCGGCTGCTCGTCCACGCCTGCTATCGGGAGGCCCGTCGAGTCAGACAGCGCGGGATCGTGGAGATCCACCTTACCGACTCGGACCCCAGTGGGAACAACGATGCCCAGGATCCGACGGCCATCCGCGACCAGTTGGATCGAGGCTTTCGGCGGCTGACCCCTGAGCAGCGCGCCGTACTCGTCGTCCACCACTACCTGGGCCTCCCGGACGCCGAGGCGGCGGTCGTCCTCGATATCGCCGTCGGCACGTTCAAATCCCGGCTACACCACGCTTCCGCCGCCCTTCGCGCGGCACTCGAAGCCGACGAACGCACACCGACCTTTGCCAAGGAGTCAATTGCATGACCGGGCACGACGACTTCGACCGAAGGCTCGCCGGCTGGCTCGAGGCCGAGGCGCGCCCGTCGGCACCAGGAGATGGTCTCGACCGGGTTCTCGACGTGACTCGCCGTCGGAGGCCCCGGCCCGCATGGCTCGCCGGTGCGGGCAGCGACTGGGTAGGCGAGGCGGGCGATGACAGCTCGGGCTCTCGCGTGCGCTCGGTCACCCATTTGGGTCTGCGCTGGTCGATGGTGCTCGTTCTGCTTCTGGTCATCGCTGCCCTGGTCGGTGGGGCGATCCTGGTCGGTGCTGGACGGGTCCGGCCCTCGGGGCCCAGCCACCTTGCCTACGGCCTCGACGGCGACATCTACGTCGCTGACTCGGATGGCAATAACGCGGTCCGGATCGCGGACGGACTTCCCAACGGAGCGCCGAACTGCGGCCCAGCCGGCTTCTGGGGAGAGGGATCGATGTGGTCGCCCGACGGACACTACCTGGCCTATCGATCGAACTCTGATCAGTGCCCATTCCCATCTGTCGAGACCGTCAACGTCAGTGATGCGCAGGGCCACGCCATCGCGTCATTGCCAAGCGGCGTCGGCTGGCTCGTCTCGTGGTCGCCCGACTCCTCACGCGTCGCCATCTGGGGTACTGTGGATGGAACCATCGGCATCTACGGCCTCGACGGCGTGCGCCAGGCGCTGCTCACCGGGCCGGCCGGATTCGGGACGTATCGCGATGAAGACCCGATCTGGTCGCCCGACGGTACGTCGATCGTCGTGTCGCTCCGGCCCGCGCCTGGGGGAGACCCGCGCCAGACCTGGGAACTGCCCATCGACGGTCGCGCACCACGGCCTCTGCCAGCGAGCGACCCGCGATCCCGCTGGAATGGCTTCTCGTACTCTCCCGACGGAACAAGCGTCGCCTACATCGAAATCGGCCCTGATCTTGGCTGTGTCGGAAATGGAACGTGCACCGCAGCTGATTGGTCCCTGTTCGTTGCCGCGGCCGACGGTTCCCAGACTCGGATGCTGATCACTGGTGGGGTCGTCGGCGCCCCGGTCTGGTCGCCGGCGAGTGATCGCATCGCCTTCGCCGTCCAGATTGCCGGTCACCCGACGAACTCGAGCCCCTCGACCGAACTCCGCGTTGTCGACGTGGCCAGCGGAACGGTAACGTCGCTGGCCGGTGCACGCGGTACGGATGGACTCAATGCCATCAGATTCTCACCGGAAGGCGACCGGATCCTCTTCGCGAGATCGAACAACGGGGTCCCTTCCCTTTGGAGCGTTCGTGCCGACGGCTCCGGCGCCCGACTTCTCGTAACCGGGACGGGCTGGGGCGATTGGCAACCGTAGTCGGCGAAAGTCTCCCCGAGCCCTGGGCGTGAGTGGCGCACCGTCGAACCGACGGGCGGGTGTCGGCAAGTCGCTGGCGCCGCGCAGGAACTGCGAGTTAGCAACTCAGCTAGCCCGGGCATTCGTCCCGGTGGATGGGAGGGACACAGATGACAATCACTTCGACCAGCGGGGCTAGAGCAGCGTTGGCGATGGCCCTCATCGTGGCGCTCGCGGCGTGTACTGGGACCAGCTCATCCGGTGGGCCGGCACCCTCACCCAAGGAGGTGCGGGAGCTCCGTGGACCGAACGACTGCGAATGCCTATCGAACTCTGCGCAGTTCGGGAACCTGGTCTGGACCGCCGGTCACCTGCCTGAGGGGGTTTCGGCGAACGCTCCCTTCGAAGTCCAGGTCAAGCAGGTTCTGGACAATCTCGAGGCCACCCTTAAAGCGTCCGGAGCGGGCTTCGACACATTGCTCAAAGTGAACATCTACCTCTTGAGCTTTGATGACTGGGACACCTTCAACCGGATCTATCTCGATCGGATCGGCCCGAAGGGGCTCCCGCCCCGGACCACCGTCCAAGTCGGCTACATCGGGTTGGACTATCGAATCGAGATGGACGTGGTTGCCTATGTGCGGTCAACGGCTCCGTAACGCCGA
>JBBRIV010000158.1:0-7023 GCA_038220425.1 Candidatus Limnocylindrales bacterium | reverse complement strand
GGCTGCGGGCCCAGGCCAGGGCCGGCGGCGCTGGCGCTATCGCGGACCGGGCGTTTCAGCCGCCGAGCTGGGCGAGCGTCGACGTGCATAGGTGGCGGTGACCGAACGGCTCTTCGTTGGCCCATGCGATGTCGCCACGTTGGGAGACGGTGACGAACGCCTGGGATCCCGGCATGAGCTGATGGGATCGACCACTGGCGATCTCGATGATGTTCAGTCCAT
Source organism: Candidatus Limnocylindrales bacterium (assembly GCA_038220425.1). Lineage (GTDB taxonomy): Bacteria > Chloroflexota > Limnocylindria > Limnocylindrales > CSP1-4 > Palsa-1033. The sequence goes on along the minus strand of JBBRIV010000158.1, from coordinate 6,801 downwards.
CGTTCGCCTGGGCAGCGACGAGTTCGTGGTAGTCGGCGGTCAAGGCGATGGATTGGACCGGACCTGTCACGACCAAGGCGGTACCTGACGGAGTCGTCACCTCGACCATCTCGTCGGGCCCGAAGGTGCTAATCGCCGATCCCCTGCCGTCAGGTGAAACCCAGACGGCCCCGACGTACGAGCTTTCGTCGTAGCTCACGGTTGAATGATCACCCACCAAGGGCAGTGACCCGACTTGGTCGGTGGTCGTGCCGCGTCCGCGCAGGCCAGCGTTGGTCCAGCTCAGGTCGGTCATGCCTCCGCTGTACGGGGCACTGAACCAGATGGGTTGCGTACCAACCCGGGCAGACATGATTCCGTTGGTCCCACTCGTGTCGTCGACGGATGACCAGTAGACCTGGCCGTCGGGCGCCACGGCAACCGCACGATCGACCCGCGCCGACCATTGTCCGAGCAGCCGACCGGACGGCCATTCGAGGAGGATCACCGTGCCCGCTGTGGTCGACTCGGGATGGGCCGCAACGGCAAGCAAGTCCCCGGCCGGCGAAAACGACGCGCCCGCCGGGGACCCACCTGGCAGATCCAGGCAGCGCGTTGCCCACGGAACGTAGCGGACCGTCATTGCCACCCCGCCCAACCCGGAGATCACGAGGAGACTGACCAGAAAGGTGACCGTCGACGCCCTCCTTCCGACGGACTCCAGCCTCCCCGGCGCGCGCGTCGAGACTCGCCTGACGGCACGAGACGCGAACGCCCAGACGACTCCCGTGGGAATCGAAACGACCACGCCGTAGATCCACAGGATGGCCAGGCCGTAGAGCAGGTAGATCAACGCAAGCTGGATATCAGGCGGCTGGAAGACGCCGCGGAGCATTGAGTCGACGATGGCGGCAACGGCGTACGCGCTCAAGGCCACGGGCGGCCAGAACACGCCGAAGCCGACTCCGGTCAGGGCCGTCTGCCGTCGATTCCCATTGGTTGCCCGGGCACCCAGCCGCCAGCCAAGAGCTGCCGAGAATGCGAGCGAAATGACGATAAGATCCGGCCGGTCGAGCATGGCCGAGAAGTCAACTCCCCACTCCCCGGCGATTGCGAGACTTGCAAGGATCACGGTTCCCAGGCCGATGGCGACACCGGCGCCGATCAAGCTGCCTGTGGTTTTGCCTGCTTCGACAGTCGGGCGAGGTTCAGTGACGTCCATGCTGCCAGTAGACGCCTGAAACGCGCTACTGTCAAGGCGCATGTATCAGGTATTGCCGCACCTTCGCCGATCGGGCCGACCGGCCGGACCTGGCCCCTGACCTGGCCGATCGTGCCCCCCGAGTTGGGCCTCCGAGTTCTCGCCATTTAGCGCTCACGACCGCCGTATGGTCGGTGATTGGTCGATTCGGGGGCGGTTAGCGCGAGGTCGCCGCGAGCTCGTGCACGAATTGGTGCCTCGGAGCTCGCCGGAGCCGAGTTGGATAGCCGCGACCGACCATACGACGGCTGGGGGCGGTATGTGTCAACAACTGGGCTCGGCCGGGCCACGCCCGGCACCGCGCCACGCCCCGCCACGCCTCGCCGAGTGCCGCGTCGAGCGCCGCGCCGCGCCGAGTGCCGAGCCGCCGAGCGCGCCGGGTGCCGCGCCGCCTCGGCGCTGTCCAGCCGAGCCGCTAGGACGTGGCGTTCGTCGCCATACCCAGAAACGCCAGCACGAAGAGCACAACCACGGCCACGAAGGCGACGACGGCCAGGACCAGGACGAGGATCGCGTAGCGGAACCTGCGACTAACGGGTGCGCGCGGTTGCCACTGCATCCCAGACCTCGGGTTCGGACGCCTAGACGGCCTTGACTGCCGCCGTGAGGGCCTGGAGGCCTTCCTTGGCGTCGGCGAAGAGCATGCCAGTCTTCACATTCGAGTACAGCTCGTTGTCGATGCCGGCGTAGCCCCGGCCCATCGAGCGCTTGATCACGATGATCGACTTGGCATGGTCGACGTCCAGGATCGGCATCCCCGAGACGGGCGAGCCGGGGTGGCGAGCGGCCGGGTTGGTCACGTCGTTGGCGCCCACGACCAGGGCCACATCGCAGCGCTCGAAGTCGGGGTTGATCTCGTCCATTTCCTTGAGCTGGGGATAGGGCACGTTGGCCTCGGCCAGGAGCACGTTCATGTGGCCCGGCATCCGTCCGGCGACCGGGTGGATGGCGTACTTGACGTCGACGCCCTTCGACTCGAGGAGCTCGGCCAGCTCACGGACCTGGTGCTGAGCCTGGGCGACAGCCAGGCCGTAGCCGGGCACGATGATCACACTCTGGGCGTAGGCCAGCTGGATCGCGGCGTCATCGGCCGAGATCTCGCGGACCGAGGCACCGCCCGCCGCAGTGACTGCACCGGCCGCGGAGTCGCCGGTCCCGAAGCCGCCGGCCAGGATGTTCAGGACCGATCGGTTCATGGCCGTGGCCATCAGGTTGGTCAGGATCGTCCCCGAGGCACCGACCAGGGCGCCGGCAATGATCAGGACCGGGTTGCCGATGACAAAGCCGGCCATGGCGGCCGCGGTCCCGGTCAGGGCGTTCAACAGGCTGATGACCACGGGCATGTCCGCGCCGCCGATGGGCAGGACCATGGTGACCCCGAAGATCAGGCCGGCCGCCACGATCAGGGCCAGCACGAGCAGGGTGACGCTGGAGCTCAGGGCGAAGACGCCGGCCGCGCCAAGGATCAGGGTCAGCGTGCCGATGACGGCAACCGCGGCGATCGCGATGGTCAGGACCTGGCCGCCCGGGACCACGATCGGCTTGCCCGGGATCAGGCCCTGGAGCTTGCCGCCTGCGATCAGCGAGCCGGTGAAGGTGACCGATCCAAACAGGACGCCCAGGACCACGAAGATCGTGGTCGAGAGATCAGCCTGGTTGGCGCCTCCGGCCAGCTTGATGAAATCGTCGATCGCGACCAGGGCGGCTGCCCCGCCGCCGACTGCATTGAACAGCGACACCAGCTGGGGCATCGCGGTCATCTTGACCGAGCGGGCGGTGTACAAGCCGCCCCCGCCGCCGAGCAGGAAGCCGACGACGATGATCACCAGGGCGATCCCGCTGATCCCGCCCGGGCGGACGATCAGGTCGACCAGGGTGGCGCCCACCGCCAGGACCATGCCCGCGGCACTCAGCCGGTTGCCGTTGCGAGCCGTCGCCGGCGAGTTCATCCGATGCAGGCCCAGCACGAAGCAGGCCGCGCCGGCCAGCCAGGCGAAGTAGACGACGGTGAAGATCCACTCCTGGGACATCAGGCGTTGCCCTTGGCCAAGTCAGCGCTGGTCGGATCAGCAGCCGCCTTGGTCGGGCCGGCCTTCTTGCGGAACATCTGGAGCATCCGGTCGGTGACCACGTAGCCGCCGACCACGTTCATCGCGCCGAAGACCATGGCCACGAAGGCCAGCAGGTAGCTGAATGGGTTGTCGGCCTCGGCCGCGATCAGCATCGCCCCGACCAGGACGATCCCGTGGATCGAGTTGGCCCCGGACATCAGCGGGGTGTGCAGGGTGGCCGGCACCTTGCTGATGACTTCGAAGCCAACCAAGATCGCCAGCACGAACAGGGCCAGCGCGTTGAGCAGCTCCTGGCTCATGCGCCAGTCCCGGCCGGGGCGGCTGCCGGAGCCGCCGGCTCGAGCAGCTTCTTCGTCGCGGCCTGGACAACGGCCCCGCCGTGGGTGATGACCGCTCCGGCCGTGATCTCCTCGTTGAAGTCGTAGTTCATCGCGCCATCCTTCACGAAGTGGAGGAGCAGGTTCGAGATATTCCGGGCGTAGAACGCCGAGGAGCCGGCCGGCATCGTGGCCGGCAGGTTGTCCGGGGCGATGATCTTCACGCCGTTGTCGGTCACGATCGTCTCGCCCACCTTGGACAGCTCGCAGTTGCCGCCCAGCGCCGAAGCCGCCATGTCCACGATCACCGAGCCCGGCTTCATCAGGCTGACCGCTTCCGCCGTGACCAGGACCGGCGGACGCCGGCCGGGCACCTGGGCGGTGGTGATGACCACGTCCATCCCGCCGATGTAGCCGTTGAGCTCGGCCTGCTGGGCGGAGCGCTCCTCGGCGGTCAGCTCGCGGGCGTAGCCGCCGGTGCCCGATGCATCGCCCAGCCACTTCAGGACGAGGAACTGGGCACCTAGTGACTGGGCCTGCTCCTTGGTCTCGGATCGGACGTCGTAGGCCTTGACCACGGCACCCAGGCGCCGGGCGGTGCCGATGGCCTGCAGCCCGGCCACGCCGATCCCCAGCACGAGCACGTTGGCCGGCTTGGCCGTCCCTGCGGCGGTGGTCAGCAGCGGAAAGTAGCGCCCGAACGCATTGGCCGCGATCAGGACGGCCTTGTAGCCGCCGACATTGGCCTGCGAGCTGAGAGCGTCCATCGACTGGGCCCGAGGCAAGGTCCGGGGCAGGGCGTCCAGGCTGATCGCGGTCACGCCCTTGGCCGCCAGCTTGCCGGCCAGGGCCGGGTCGATCAGCGGCTGAAGGAAGCCCACGAGGGCCTGGCCGCTGCGCAACAGGTTGAGCTCAGCTTCGGACGGCTTCTGGACCTTGAGGACCACGTCGCTCTGGCCGTACAGGTCGGCGGTCGACACGATCCGGGCGCCGGCCTCGACGTAGGCCGAATCTGGAAATGCCGCACCGGCACCGGCGCCGGCCTCGACGAGGACCTCGAGCCCGGCCGCGGTGAGCTTGCCGAGCGCTTCGGGTACCAGGGCCACGCGCCGTTCGCCGGCCGCGATTTCCCTGGCGACTCCGACCTTCATGAGCACCACCTGTGAACGGGGGTCGGGATGGGGTTGTGCGATCGACAGGATACCCGGGCTCGCGCGAGCCCGTGATTGGCCCTTGGTTGCAGCCCGGTTGCGGCCGCAGCATGGCGCGCCGGCGCACCAGTTCGTCGCCGGCCACGCTCGGAACGGGCCCAAAACGGGCGTTCCCGTCAAGGTCCACCGAAAGGTTGGGACCCTAGTGTTCCGCTCCTGACAGCAGCCTCGGTTGCTCGACTAGGACATTCATCCTATGGAACCCAAGGCCCTCGGGGCAGCATCGTAGGACACGGCGAACCAGATCCGGTTCGCTGTCCAGCTGGGAAATCGGAGACCATGACCCGCTTCCTTCGTCGAACCACCATCCGCAAGCCGAACAGCAAGGGCCAGGCGATGGTCGAATTTGCCTTCGTCTTCCCGCTGTTCATGGTCCTGCTCGTCGCCGTGATCGAGTACGGCTTCCTGATGAATGCCAACCTCGCATCGAGCTACGCGACGCGTGATGCGTCGCTTATTGCGGCCGAGGCTGGCAACTCCACCGGCGCCGACTGCGCAATCCTCAAGAAAATCGAGGATGACATTAACGGCCCGTCTGATCCGCGCAATATCACGAAAGTCGAGATCTATTGGGCTGATCCGGTGACCGGCGCGATCCAGGGATCCAATGTCGATACCTACACGCGGAGCGCAACGCCAACACTTGCCTGCCTCGTCGGAGGTGTCTCATTCAACCTGAACTACGTTTCGCCTGGTGTCCTCAACTATCCGGAGGCATCGCGCTGTAACGTGATCAATGGCTGTGGCGGTGGCCACAACGGCCTCGATACGATCGGGGTGCAGATCACGTACAACTACACGTGGCACACGCCGCTGAAGAGTCTCCTGGGCTTCACCGGGCCCGGCTGGACGGTCGTCAAGTCCAACGCGATGGAGATGGAGCCAGTGCTGTGAGCCTGCGCCGTCTGCGACTGGTCCGCTCCCGCGCTGGCCAGCTCGGTCAAGGGATGGTCGAGTTTGCGGTGATCGTTCCCGTCTTCCTGTTGCTCCTGCTGGGCATGCTCGAATTCGGCTTCGTGTTCACCCATAACCTTAGCCTTGAGTACGCCACCCGCGAGGGTGCCAGGGTCGCATCAAGCTTGTCGGATGGCGGCTCGGGCGCCACGGCTGCGACCTGTCGCGCGATCGACCAGGCCGTCATCAATGCCGTTACGAAGGTGCTGAAGAGTCCTGGTTCGCCGATCCTGGGCTACCCCAACGCCGTCGCCTCGATCAAGATCTGGGAGGCGGATGCGAGTGGCAATCCGGTCGCAGGTACGACCGATACCTGGAACAACAAGAATGACGGCTCGCTGACGTTCGTCCAGCCGGTCAGTCAGAACTGGCCGTGCACCTCGCGGAGTAGCACCCTCCCGTCGGATTCGATCGGCGTCAGCCTCACCTACACCTACACGATGATCACGCCACTGGGCTCCATCGAGAAATTCTTCGGGGGAGCTGGGCCCGCCTCGTTGCAGATGTCCGATAAAACCGTCATGTCGCTCAATCCCACCAACTGAAGGCTGATCCAATGCCCGTTTCCATCCGACAGAAAGCCGAAAAAGCTGGTTCTGGGCGTGCCCGCAAGAACGGCCAGGTCCTGGTGATCTTTGCGGGAGCGCTTGTTGCCCTGATCGGGATCACGGCGATCGTTGTCGACGTGTCCTGGTATTGGGCAAACACGCTGCGCGTCCAACGCGCGGCGGATGCGGCCGCCCTCGCCGGCGCCGTGTACCTACCGGGCAACACCGTGAGCGCCTATTCGTTTGCCCGCGCTGAAGCCACGAAGAACGGCTACACCGGGGGCGGTGCGACAGTGGTCACCCCGATCCAGGACACTGCGAACGGTGGGAATGATCCGCGCCAGCTCGACGTCACCGTGTCCGCCCCAGTTGGCACATTCTTCATGCGCGTCTTCGGAATTAATAGCATCCAAGCCATTCGGACCGCGAAGGCTATCTACGTCCAGCCGGTGCCAATGG
>JBBRIV010000157.1:0-7046 GCA_038220425.1 Candidatus Limnocylindrales bacterium | reverse complement strand
ACCTTGCGCCCGCGCACGTCGCCGCCGGGCAGCCGCTCGCGCAGGGTGAACAGGTCCAGCAGGGCCTGGCTGGGATGGGCGTGCCAGCCGTCGCCGCCGTTCAGGATCGCGCCGGAGAAATGTTCGGCGGCGAGGTCGGCCGCACCCGAGGTGGGATGGCGAATGACGATCATCCGGGCGCCCAGGGCCTCGACCGTGCGGACCGTGTCGATGAGCGATTCGCCCTTGGACACGCTGCTCGAGGCGGCCGCGATGTTGACCACATCGGCGGTCAGGTTCTTGGCGGCAACCTCGAAGCTGACCCGGGTCCGGGTCGATGCTTCATAGAACAGGATCGTCACGCCGATCCCGCGCAGGGCCGGCACCCGGGCGATCGGCCGGGCCAGGACTTCCTTCATTGCCTGGCTGGTGCGCATGACCAGCTCCATCTCCGGCCAGCTGACCGGATCGAGATCGAGCAGGTGGCGATGCGGCCAGCGGGTCGGCTGGGACGCCGGAGCGGCGTCCACCGACGGAACCTGGAGGACGCTGGTCATGGCCTGCTCATCCGCCGGCGCCGGCGACCACCGGTTCGCGCTCCAGGCGATCAATCGACACGCCGTCCTCGGCGTCGGTCTCCTCGAGGTGGACCCGGACCAGCTCCTCGCGCGATGTCGGCACGTTCTTGCCCACGTGATCGGCCCGGATCGGCAGCTCGCGATGGCCGCGGTCGACTAGGACTGCCAGGCGGATCGCCTGGGGACGGCCGAAGTCGACCAGGGCGTCCATCGCTGCCCGGATCGTCCGGCCGGTGTACAGGACGTCGTCGACAAGGACGATCGTGGCGCCATTCAGGTCGAACGGCAGGTCGGTGCCCTTGACCACGGGCTGCTGGGCGACGAGCGACAGGTCGTCTCGATAGAACGTGATGTCGAGTGCGCCAACGGGCAGCTGGACACCTTCGTGCTCGAAGATGGCGGCGGCAATCCGATGGGCCAGGGGCACGCCCCGGCGCTGGATCCCGATCAGGGCCAGGCCCGCCGTGCCGGCCTGTTTTTCGACGATCTCGTGGCTGATCCGGATCGTCGCCCGGCGGATCTCGTCCGCAGTCATGATCTGGCGACCGGTCATGCTCTCCTTCCCGGCCTCACAGAACCGGTCGTTAAAGGTCAGCGCCAGTCTAGCGCAGGGTGATCAGTAGATTGAGACGGTCACCTGGGTGAGACCCGACCAGGACGGGCAGCCACACACGGCGAAGAAGTCGGGCCGGTACATGTCGATCAGCCGGGCCGGCTTGAACGCCGCCGACGGGCCGTAGTCGTTGACGACCCGATCGAGGCAGCCGGCCGCTCCGCACACTCGGATGATCGTGCCCCGGGGCAGGCGCATCGCGGTGGTCCCGTTGTCGTAGAAGCTGGCAATCCCGCTCAGGCTGTACTTGGGCGGCTTGATCGTGGCCTGGAAGCCGGGGACCGGCTGGCTGCGCACGGCGGCCCGCACAAGCGGGATGGCCAGGCTCCCCGAGAGCGGCTCGGCAAACGGAGTCGAGGCGTCCAGGGCATTGGCCGAGCGCAGGGCAGGGTCCGCCGACACGACCACTGGGGTGGTCGCGTCCGACGCGTCCGATTGCAATGGCTGGAACGCCGCCGCCTCAATGGCACGGACGGGGCTTGGCGATTTCGAGCCCACGATACCCGGTGCGGCGACCAGGGCGAGCGCGGCGCTGAGCGCGGCGATCGCGACAAACTTGAGTCGCACTGCCGGCAGGATAGCCCGATTCGCTGATCCGGACAACCCATCCGGGTCATAGCCGGCCGCCGCAAGGCGCGAGCGCGGGTCAGGGAACGACGATCAGGGTGCCGTTATCGATTGGCTGAATCGTGGTCTTGCCCGCGTTCACACCCGTCCAGGCGAGGACCGACAGGCGACTGCCCAGGCTGTCCTGGCCGGCCGGCGTGGCCCACACGAGCTGGCCATCCTTGAGGGCAAACCCGCGCAGGGAGGGGGTCGCCTGGAGCAGGGCCGGTGCGGCCGAGCTGGCCACGCCCGAGCCCTGGTCGATGGTCAACAGGCTGAGCCGGCCCAGTCCCGGATTGTCCGTATCGGCAACCCAGATCCCCAGGTGCTCGCCGGTCTGGTCCCAGCGGACATCCCAGTCGGTGACACCGCTGAGGGGCAGGGCATGGGCGGCGGCCGCTCCGGTTGCGCCATCGGGCGCCGCCAGCACGGCCGACCAGCTGGCCACCTGGAGTCCACCCTGGAATGGCTGCCAGACGCCGTTGACCGGATCGAAGATGAGCGTCCCGGCCCAGTAGGCGACCCAGCGACCCGACGGATCGACCACCGGGCGCCAGCCATCCAGGCCGTTGATCCGGGTTGCCACGCCCGTCAGCGGATCGATCAGGAAAGCGACCGGCTGGGCCAGCACGGGCGGGGCGGGCGAGCCCGAGGGACTGGCCGCCGGCTGCGCCGACGGGCTGGCCAGTGACTGCAGGATCGCGGCCGGTGACGGCGATGGCGTCGCGGCGGGCGACGGCGTCGGGCTGGCGACCGGCGACCCGCTGGGATTCGCGGCCGGGCTCCCCGACGGAACCGGCGACGCGCCGCCATCAATGACGATCGGAACCGCCCGGCTGGCCAGGATCTGGCCGGCGACCCAGCCCGAGAAGACCGAGGCATGATCGGAGGTGATTGGCAGGGCGGCCGGCCAGCCCGACTGCCAGATGTAGATATCGGGGCCGGTCGCCGTGCCGGCCGGTTGGGCCGAGAACGCGAACCACAGGCCGTCTGGGCTGTAGGCCGCCTCGTCGCCGACCAGGGTGACGTTGCTCACGATGGCCAGGGCCGCAGCTCCACTGGGCACCGGGCTGACCGATGGCACCGGGCTGGCCGAGGCCGACGCACTGGCCGACGCACTCGGCGCAGGCCCGGACGGATTCGGAGCGGCCGACGAGGGACTCGGTACGACGCTGGGCGTGACCGGCGTGGGCTTGACCGACGGACTGGGGCTCGGAGGCGGCGGGATTCGGCTGGACCGGGGCGACGGGCTGCCCGCCGGGCTGGCGGCGGGGCTGGCGCTCGCGCTGGGGGCGGGGCTGCTCGTTGGCAGGGCCGGCACGTTCAGGACGTACAGGCTGGTTCCCGCCTGATTGAGGGTGGGGCCGATGGCGATCGCCTGGTGGCCATTGGCCGGCGATAGGACGACCGAGCTGGGCACAGTCGGCAGGCTGGCCAGGCCGCGCGAAATCCCGGCCAGCGGAGCGCAATCGGGCTCGTCGCCGGCTGGGCAGACCTTGTTCACGTTGGCCGTCACGATGGACAGGCCCGTTGAACCCTTGGTCACGACCCAGGTGACCTGCGAGTCGACAATCAACGGCGTGATGCCCGGCCCGGACGTTGGGGTGAGCCCCGCGACGCCCGACGACGGCACCGCGTTGGGTGTGCCCGGATGCCCGCCGTTGAGCAGGGTGGGTCCAACCAGGGCAATGACCAGGACCAGAGCGAACCCGCTGCCGAGCATCGTCAACGTTCCCCAGCGCCGGGGTGCCCGCCGGCCACTGGCCGGGTTGCGAGCATGCTCACGTTCAAGGGCGGCACTCGTGCGCGCCCACAGGTCGCGCGGCGGCTCGATCGGGGGCAGGGCGCGCAGGGCCAGCCGATCGGCCTCGTAGCCGGCGGCAGTTGCCGAGCACATCGCGCAATCGGCGAGGTGAGCCTCCAGGGCGGCAGCATCGTCCGCAGGCAGCGGCTGATCGAGCCGGACGGCGGCCAGGCGACAGGCGCGTTCGTGGTCCATCAGCTGGATCATCGCGGGGCCCGCCGGTCCGACGGCTGGCCGGCGTGTCCTTCAGCCTCTTCGGCGGCCTCCGACTCGCGCTCGCTGGCGAGCTCCCGGCGCAGGCTGTCGCGGGCCCGGGTGAGCAGAGCCCGAGCGGCAACGTGACTGACGCCCAGGGCCGCGGCCAGCTCGACGCCGGTCAGGTCGTGCAGCTCGGCCAGGAGCAGGGCCGCTCTCTGTCGTTCGGGGATGCGGGCCAGGGCGCGCTGCAGGTCGCTCGACAAACGGCCTTCCATGGCCAGGTGCTCGGCCGACGGGGCCGTCCCATACGATTCGCCGGTCCACGGCAGGAACCGCACGATCTTGCGCCGGCGGATCTCGTCGAGCGCCACGCGGTGAGCAATCTGGTAGAGCCAGGCCCGGGCGTGGGCTGGGTCCTGGAGCGAGTCATGGGCCCGGTAGGCCTTGATGAAGGCGTCCTGGGTGAGGTCCGCGGCAAGCTCGGAGTCGCGCAGCATCCGGACCAGGTACGCGTAGATCTCGCCGTGGTGCTTCTGGAAGAGCTCCTCGACGAACGCGTCGGCGCTGGTCCGGGCGGGCGACCCCGTCAAGACACGATCCGCCGAATGGCTGAGCTGGGCAAGCTGACCGATCTGGTCCACGGCGCAAAGACGGGCCCGCCTTGGCGCGTGTGACGGAGCCCGCTCATCCTGCCCGCGAGCCGCGGGCCGAGCGCAGCAATTCTTCGACCGCATCCTCGGGCGAGACCGGATTCACCGGCAGGCCCGTGCCCAGCTCAAGGCCGGCGATCTCGCGCAGGCGCGGGTGGATCTCCCAGTGCCAGTGGTAGGTCCCGTCGATCTTCTCGCGCAGCGGGGCCGTATGCAGGACCAGGTTGTGGGGCGGCCCATCGAGGGTTGCGAGCAGACCCAGGACCCGCCGGAGCGCCTCGGCCGTGGCCAGGACGTCGGCGTCGCTGGCCCGGCCGAAGTCGGCCGCATGGACCCGGGGCACGATCCAGGCCTCGAACGGCGAGCGCGAGGCATACGGCGCGAAGGCGACGCTCGAGGCGTCCTGCCAGAGCAGGCGCTGGCCGTGGCGGGCCTCGTCCCGGACGAGCCGGCAGAACGGGCACTCGCCCTCGCGGATGACGAAGCGGGCTGCCCCGCCGATCTCCTCGGCAACGCGGTGGGGTACCTGGGGCAGGTCGTACAGGTCCAGGCACAGGTGATCGGTCCGCGCTCCGGCCTGGGCGCCCCAGTTCTGGACCACCTGGAGGTAGGCCGTCTGGCCCAGTCGAGTCGCGTCGGCGATCGCGTCGCGGCAGACCCGGAGCATTGCCCCGATCAGCTCATCGCCAACGGCCTGGAGCGGGCGATGCTCGCCCGGCGGGGCCACCACGGTTCGCCAGCTGCCCGATGCCCGGGCCTGCTCGATGGCCACTTGGGCCAGGCTCCGATCGAGCTCGCGCGCCTCCGCCTCGGTGCCCACGACGTGGAAGGCAAAGTCCTTGAGGATGCGCAGCCGGACCCCGTCGCCTTGCGGTTCGCGACAGTTCTGGCAACCGTCCTCCTGGTCCACGGCCGCCGCCGCCCGGGCGAATCGGTCGCGGTGGAAGGCACGGTCGACGATCGTGGCCACCCACCAGCCGGTGATGGCGTCACGGCGGAGCTCGAACAGGCCGGCGGCCATTCCTGAATCAGGCCGGCAGGCTGCCGGCCAGCTCCATCGGCAGGTGGCGGGCCAGGGCGGCAGCAAAGATCGTCGCGGCCTGGGCGACGGCCGCCGTTGACGGTGGCTCAGCGGAGTGGCCAAGCTCGGTGGCGATCGAGGTCGAGATGACCCCGGGCATCCCGCAGGCATCGAGCAGCTCGAAGTCGGCCATCGCCGGATTGATGTTCAGGGCGATCCCGTGGAAGCACACGCCGCGCTCGACGCGAAGTCCGAGGGCGCCGATCTTGCGCGGCTCCGGACCGTCCGGCTCAACCCAGCAGCCGGGGTGACCGGGGCGCGGTCCGGCCTCTACCCCGAGCTCCTGGCAGGTCTCGGCCAGGGCCTGCTCGAGGGCTCGCACGAGCGGCCTGACCAGCAGGCCCCGCCGGGAGAGGGCCAGGATGGGATAGGCAACCAGTTGGCCGGGCCCGTGGTAGGTGACCTCGCCGCCGCGCTCGACCCGGATGAGCTCGATCCCCCGTCGCTCGAGCTCGGCCGCCGGGGCGCGCACGAAGGACTCGTCGGCATGACGGCCAAGGGTCAGGACCGGGGGATGCTCCAGGAGCAGGAGCTGGTCGGGGATGATCCCGGCTACCCGGGCGTCGACGAGCTCGCGCTGGAGCGCCCAGGCCTCGCGGTAGTCGATCCGGCCAAGCCAGCGGACGGCGATCGAAGCGCGCTCGGATCGCACGGCCGTGTCCATGGCGCCACGATAGCAGGCAATGGACATGCCACCGCCCGGTCGAGTTGACCGGGCGGTGAAGTCAGTCCGACGTCTCGGAACGGTTACGGCATCCAGGCCGCCCACTTGGTCGGGTTGGCATCAACCCACTTCTGGGCCGCCTGGTCGTCGGTCATCTTGTCGTTCGTGATATAGGCCGCGACGGTGTTCTGGTCCTCGTTGGTCCACTTGAAGTTTTTGATCAGGTCAAAGGCCGGGCTGCCACTGGTTGCAAGCTTCGACGAGACAACCTTGTACAGGGCCGGGTTGTTGTCCGGGGATCCGTCGTACGGCCGGTAGTCGCAGGTGACCTTGTGGGGGTCGGTGTCGCAGCCCGCCGTCGGTGCCGGAAGCGGGACATGGACCAGGTCAACCTGGGTGCTGAACCAGTTCGGTGTGTAGTAATAGGCCAGGATCGGCTTGCCCTGGTCGATGGCCGCCTTGATCGCCTTGTCCGACGCCGCCTCGCTGCCCGAGTAGACGACCTTGTAGTTGAGGTTGAGGCCGGCGATGATCCCGGCATCCTCGACGACAAAGGTTGGGTCACTGTCGAGAAACTGGCCCTGGTTGCCCGATTCCGACGTCTTGAACTGGTCGGCGAACGTGTTCAGGACGGACGGGTTCGTAGCCGCGGTCAGGATCGATGGGTTGGCATCGGCGAACACCTTGGGGACGAACCAGCCGATGACGCCCTGGGCACCGTTCGGGCCGACATCAACAGCCGTCTTGTCGGTGGTGACGTACTTCTTGTACAGGTCCTGGTGGCCCCAGACCTCGAGGATCGCGTCGACCTGGCCGGTCGGGAAGCCCTGCCACGAGATGCTCTCGTCGATCGTCTTCTTGACCACCGAGCAG
>JBBRIV010000156.1:0-7095 GCA_038220425.1 Candidatus Limnocylindrales bacterium | reverse complement strand
CTCAAGATCAGTGAGTACTTCATGATCTGGATCGGGACCACGCTGGCCGTACCGGCCATCATGTTCGCCGCATCCGTGGTCCTGCCCGCCCTGGCCAACCCGTTCCTGCTCCTGGTTGGTGGCCTGATCGGGTTCATGATCCCGCGCTTCTGGCTGGGCCGACGCAAGAGTGGCCGGCTCAACCAGTTCAACAAGCAGCTGCCCGACACGATCACCCTGATCGCCAACGGCCTGCGCGCAGGCTCGTCGTTCCTGCAGGCGATCGAGCTGGTGACCCGCGAAGCGCGGCCGCCGGTGTCGACCGAGTTCGCCCGGGTCATCCGCGAAGTCAACCTGGGCCTGGGTTTTGACGAAGCCCTCGAGAACATGGTCCGGCGGGTCCGGTCCGATGACCTCGAGCTGATGGCCACGGCCATCTCCATCCAGCACAACGTTGGTGGCAACCTGGCCGAGATCCTCGACTCGATTGCCTACACCATCCGCGAGCGGGTCCGGATCAAGGGCGAGATTCGCACCCTGACGGCCCAGCAGCGGCTGTCCGGCTACGTCGTGGCCGGCCTGCCGATCGCCCTGGCGGGCTTCCTGTTCGTCGCCGCCCCGGGCTTCATGGCCCCGATGTTTGACGACGCGGTCAGCATCGGCGGCCTGCCCGCCGGAGTCATCATCCTCGTAATCGGAGGCTTCATGATGTTCATGGGCTTCATGTTTATTCGCAAGATCGTGGATATCGAAGTCTGATGCCAGTACCCATCATCCTCGTCGCCGCGGCCGCCGCGGGGGCCATCCTGCTCATCGTCGCCGGCCTGTCCGGCGGTCGAGCCGTCGACCCTGTCCAGGCCCGCCTGACCCAGCTCGGGACCATGCAGGCCAAGAACCTCGAAGAGCTCGAGCTCCAGGCCCCGTTCCTCGAGCGCACCCTGCGCCCGCTGGCCAAACGCCTGTCCGGCTCGGTTGCCCGGATCACCAGCACGTCGTTCGCCGATCGCACCGAGAAGAGCCTGGCCCTGGCCGGCAACCCGGGCGACCTGCGCACAGCCGACTGGCTGGGCATCAAGGCCGTCGTGGCGATCATCTTCGGGGTCGTCTTCTTCCTGCTCTTCGTGATCATCAACCTGCTCGGGATGTCCTTCTTCCTGGGCGTGGGGATGTCCGTGCTGGGCCTGATCATCGGGTACATCGCCCCGGAGTTCTGGCTTGGCCGGCGGATCAAGCGCCGCCAGAAGGCCATCCTGCTGATGATCCCGGACACCCTCGACCTGCTGACCATTTCGGTCCGGGCCGGCCTGGGCTTCGATGCCGCGCTGGCCAAGGTGGTCGAGAAGCTCAAGGGTCCGTTGTCCGACGAGTTTCGCCGGGCACTCGCCGAGCTGCGTGTTGGCAAGGGCCGGCGCGAAGCCCTGCGCGACATCATCCCTCGTACTGAAGTTGCCCCGCTCACCAACTTTGTCGGCGCGATCATCCAGGCCGAGACGCTCGGCGTCTCGATCTCGAAGGTGCTCCAGGTCCAGAGCGAGCAGCTCCGGATCGAGCGACGCCAGCGAGCCGAGGAACAGGCCGCCAAGGCGCCGATCAAGATGCTCTTCCCGCTCGTCGGGTGCATCTTCCCGTCGCTGTTCGTGGTCATCCTTGGGCCGGCGATCATCCTGATCGTCAAGAACCTCAAGACCTAGGTCGGCTGTCGCGGCGAGCCCTCTCGTGGGGCCGCCGCGTCAGGCGTTCCCGGTCGCGAGGCTCGGGCCAGCATCTGCAGGTGGGATGACATGACCGCCGTCCGGAATCTTGAGCGCGGCACAGTCCTGGCCGAGCGGCTCGAATCCGCCGACTCGCTGTGGGCCAAGTTCCGGGGCCTGATGGGCCGCGCCTCGCTGGCCGATGGCGCAGGCCTGTGGCTGGCCGGCAGCAACGGCATCCACATGATGTTCATGCGCTTCGCGATCGACGCCGTCTTCGTCGGCAAGCCCGAGTCCGACGGCAGCCGCGAGGTCCTGGCCCTGCGCCGGGCACTGCCGCCCTGGCGCGGCATCGTCTGGCTGGTTCGCGGCGCCAACGGCACACTCGAGCTGCCGATCGGAACGATCGAGCGCAGCCAGACCGCGGTAGGGGACTTTCTCAGCTTCGTTTGAGGTGGCTGCCGGTGGCAGACGGCGGGCGGCCGCGCGTCGGCTAAGAGGCCCACGCGCCGGTAGCGGCAGTCAGTATCACGACTAACCTTAGGCAACGCGCCGCACAGCGTCTCAAGGCCCCAAAGGCGGTCCTGCCCGCGGTCTAACTGCTCGCATATCACTGCCAGCGATCATCCGGGCCGCATGACGAGCTGCATCCCATTTCGGCAGGCCTCGCAACGCCTGTAGTGCGTCGGCTAACAATAGTCGTGATACCCGAGACCTCGGCCACGCACCGCCGGCCACGCACCGCATCAGCCAGCGACGATGGGCCGGCCGGGCATCACCCACCGATACGTGCCCAGTAAGCGCCGGTGGCGATGATGGCCGGCATGGCGACGGGAATGCTCCGAACGGCGCTTGGGCGCGCCTGGGAGCTGGCTCTCCCGCCGAACTGCGGCGGGTGCGGTGTCGAGGGCCAGTTGCTGTGCGACGCCTGCCGGCCCGCCCTGGTCTCGCGGCTGGAGCGACCGGGCGGCGTGGCGATCGGGCTGGTCGCCCAGATCCCGCGCCCGTTGCTCCAGCTCGAGTGGTGCAGCCCGTTCGTGGGTCCGGTTCGAGCGGCGCTTCACGCCCTGAAGTACGCCGGCGAGCGGCGGCTGGCCGAGCCGCTGGGGCTGCCCTGGCGATCCGCTGGCGACACGCCGGCGCGGGCGGCGACCTCATCGTGCCGGTCCCCATCCACGCCCAGCGGGCCCGCGAACGGGGGTATGACCAGGCCGTTCTGCTGGCCGAGGTCGCGGCTCGGGTTCTCGAGCTGCCCTGCGCCCAGGTCCTCGAACGGCAGCGCGCGACACAACGTCAGTTCGACCTTGATCGAGGGGCCCGATCGGGCAACGTCGCCGGTGCCTTCCGGCTCGTTGGCGGTTCGCGCGCCAGCCGGCCACTCGCCGGTCGCTGGGTCGTCCTGGTCGACGATGTCGTGACCACCGGCTCCACGCTGGCCGCCTGTGCCGCGGTCCTGATCGAGTCTGGTGCGCTGGGCGTGTCCGCCCTGACCGTGGCCCGTGAGCGCTAGCCTGGCTCGGGCCTCTCCGGCCGCCGCCGATAGATGCCATTCGAGCGTGACATCAGCTGCGCTTCAACCAGATAGCGCCGGAGCGCGGCCACGTCGGGATGGATCCGGGCGAGGCGCATGTTGACTTCCTTTTCGGGATAGTCGCGGTCCTCGACGAAGCAGCGCTCGCGAAGCTCGCGCAGGACGAACAGGCGTTTGCCCTGGCGGGCCGGGATCGAAACCAGGCGGCCGTCCCGGAAGAACGCATCGATCACCCGCTTGGCGGCGGGATCGACGAGGGGTGAGTCCACGTCGGGCTCAGAACCCGGATCCGGAACCGATTCGGACACGGGCTCGGAATCCTGCCCAGGTTCGGAGGCGTGGTTCACGGGCAGAGCCTAGCGGCTACGATGCGCCCATGCTTCCCGACGGCCGTCGGCTCGGCGCCCACCTGCCGCTCGGAGGCGGGATGGTGGCAGCGGTCGAGCGGGCCCAGGCGATCGGCCTCGATACGCTCCAGATCTTCAGCGATAACCCCACGGCCTGGCGGCGACGCGCTGAGCCGCCGGGCGAGCTGGAGGCGTTCCGGAACCGGCTCGCGGACTTCGAGTTTGGGCCGATCGCGATCCACGCTTCGTACCTGGTCAACCTGGCCGGTCCCGACGACGTGTTTCACGTGAAATCGGTCGACATGCTCCACCGCGAGCTGACGCTAGCGCCGACGTTCGGGGCACGTTTCGTGAACGTCCATATGGGCTCGCACAAGGGCAGCGGCCTCGACGACGGGATCGCCCGGATCGCATCGGGTATTGCGGCGGCATTCGCGGATGTCCCCGAGGGCCCGGATGCCGCGACGCTCGTGCTCGAGAACTCGGCCGGGGGCGGCGGCGGGATCGGGGTCGACGTGAACGAGATCGCCGCCCTGCTCGACGCAATCGCAGCCGGCGGTGTCGGCTTGGAACGGGTCGGGATCTGCCTGGATACGGCCCACCTGTGGGGCGCCGGCCACCCGATCGATACAGCCGAAGGCGTGGACCGGCTCATGGCCGAGGTGGACGATCGAGTCGGCCTGGAACGGGTGGTGATGATCCACCTGAACGACTCGAGGGCCATCCTCGGCTCTCGCATGGATCGGCATGAGCATCTCGGCGCGGGTGCGATCGGCGCGACTGGCCTCGCCCGGATCCTGACCCACCCGGGCCTCCGCCACGTCACCTATTACCTGGAGACGCCGGGCATGGACGAGGGGTATGACGCGGTGAACGCGGGCCGTGCCCACGACCTGGCCGAGGGCCGGCCGCTGGCGATCCTGCCGCCCGAGGCGATGAACCTGCCGGGCTCGCGGGCCCGGAAGGGACCCAGCGTCGAGCCCGCGACCGAGCCAGGCGCTGCCGAGCTCGCCGGGTGACCGGCGACCCAGACGTGAACGGCGAGCCAGCGATCGCCCCAGACCGCCCTGACGGCCGCGACCACCTCCACCTCGTCGACCTCCTCGTCGTGCTGGGTCTCGTCGCCATCGGAGCCCTGCTGCGCCTGCCGGGCCTGGCCGGGCGCGGCGGCTGGGACGCCGACCAGGGCCACGACATGCTTGTCCTGTGGCGGCTGATCCAGGACCACCAGGTGCCCTTGCTCGGGCCACCGACCTCGATCGGCGACTTCCACCACGGCGCGCTGTACTACTTCGTCCTGGCGCCCTTCGCCTGGCTCTCGTCGGTGAACCCGACTGCGGTGGTCGGGGCGATCGCCCTGGGTGGCCTCGTGGCGGTCGCGCTGACCTGGTGGCTGGCTCGATCGATCGGCGGCCCCATCGCAGGACTCGCGGCCGGCCTGTTGATGGCCGTTTCCTCGAGCGCGATCCTCGAGACCACCTCCATCTGGAACCCGAACCTGATCGCGATGTCGTCGTCGGTTGCGCTGGCCAGTGCCTGGCAGGCCCAGCGCACGGGCTCGGCGCGCTGGTGGATCCTGGCCGGCGCCGGCCTGGTGGTGACGATGCAATGCCACGTCCTGGGGATCGCCCTTGCGCCGCCCCTCGTCGCGGCCTACCTGCTGGACCTGCGCCGAGCCTCGCCGGGCGAGAATCGCCAACGCCTGCGCCTGGCCGGCCTGGTCGCCCTGGCGGTGATCGTGATCGGGTACCTGCCCCTGGTGGTCCACGAGCTGACCAACAACTTCTCGGAGACCCGCGCGGCGCTGGCGTTCCTGGAGGCTGGCAGGCAGCCGGTCGCGCTGAGCCTGCCCGCCCGGCTGCTGTTCGTGGGCCTGCGCATCCTGGCCTGGCCGCTGGCCGGCGTCCTGACTGACCACCTCGCGATCGGCGTCCTGCTCGGCGTGGCGGTTGTGGCCGGGCTCACCTGGCGGATCCGGGTGGCCCGACCGCCGGAGCGCGGCGAGGTCCGCTTCCTGGGCGCGACCCTGCTGTTCGGCTGGCTCGTGCTGGGCGTGGGTGTCGGTGGCCTGGCCACCGTGACGCCCTTGCCCGTCGACCACTACCACGCGTTCCTCGACCCGATCGTGTTCATCGCCGTGGGCCTGACGGCCGCCGGGCTGTGGCGGCTCGCGGCGCAGGACACCCTGGCGACAACTTCGCGCCGCGCCGTGCAGGGCGTTCTCGCCCTGGCCCTGGCCGGACTGGTGGCGTTCAACTTGGTCGATGCGCCACCGGCCACGGCGCCCGACGGGGGCTGGCCTGCCGCTGAGGCGGCCGCTCAGCGGATCCTGCTCATCACCAGGACCCGTCCGATCGAGCTACGCGGCCTGCCGGCGTTCAAGGCCGCCGACGCCTATGGCTTCCCGTTGATCCGGCAGGGGGCCACGGTCAGTGGCACGCTCGACAGCCCGACGCCCTGGTCGACGGCTGCCGCGCAGTCGGCCAGCGGAACCGGCGCAGTCGCGGGCGAAGTGCCGGCCGCCGTGCTCGGATCGAGCGGAGCGGTCGTGGTCGTCTGCGACTCGCTGTTCGTCACGACCTGCGCCGGCGCTGCCGAAGACGCCGCTGTGCCGGCCGCGACGTTCAAGCTGGCCGACCGGTTCGTCGCGGCGCCCAACCGCACGATCTCGATTTACCTGCCCGCAGCTCCCTGAGGGACGGCCTCGGGGCTCGGGGGAGCCACGGCACGCGCGCCAAGGAAGTCCCGGAGCAGGCGGATCATGAGGATGATCGTGGCGTAGGCCGTCACGATGTAGAAGCCCGGGGTCAGCAGGCAGGCCGCCAGCATCCGGGTTCCGTCGCGGCGGGTGGCCAGCAGGACGGCGGCGATCGGCACCCGGACCACCAACGGCACGATCACCGGCCAGGCGCCGCCAACCGGCGCGGCCAGCAGAAAGGTGATCCACTCGGGCCACAGGTTGAGCCACGGCAGGGTGATCCCCAGGGCCAGGACGAGCCACATCGCGAACTGGCCGATCCCCCGCCGGGGCAGGGCAAAGGCCGGGCCCAGCTTGACCAGGGCGGCCAGCGCCAGGGGCCCGGCCGAGCCACGAGCGGCGAGCAGGATGGCGGCAGCGATGGCGAAGTTCGGGTTCCCGCCGGCCAGCTCGAAGCCGGTCAGCGGGACGAGTCCCCACAGACCGGCCGCCCGCCACGAGCCGGCAACGTAGCGCAGTCCGAGCAGGTCGAGCGCGCACAGGGCCAGCCACACGAAGGTGCCTGGCAGGAACGCCAGGGCTCCGAAGGCCACGATGATCGGCGGTGCGTAGTAGACCGTGCCGGCCAGGTTCCAACCGCCGACATAGACCTGGACCCCGTCGGTCAGGCGCTGGCCGGCGGCCAGGTAGTTGGCCACGTCACCGCCTGGCACCGCGAAACGGTCGGAAGAGATGCCCCACGCCAGCACCCCGATCGTGAGCAGCCCGCCGACGATGGCCAGGACGTTGAGCAAGGCGTTGAACCACGGTGCGCTCATGAACGCCATGGGTGGAATCGCGAACGCCGGG
>JBBRIV010000155.1:0-7103 GCA_038220425.1 Candidatus Limnocylindrales bacterium | reverse complement strand
AGGCTGCTGCCGGCCAGGCCGAACACCGCCGGCGGGTAGCTCGCGCTGAGCTCGAGCGAGCCGGCCGTTTCGGTGATGACAGCTGTCTGGGACGGCGATTTCAGGGCGTCGAGCGGGCTGCCGCTGGGAACCGTGCCATTGACCTCCACCCAGCCCTTGCCGGCCTGGAGCACCCACGAGCGGGGCGGCAGCGTTCGATAGGTGATCGAGACCCCGTTCGTGGTGACCGTGAACTCGCTTGCTCCGCCGATCCAGTGGCCGTCGGCCTGGGTGGCCAGCTGGCCCCCGACGCTGACCGTGGAGGCAAACGAATAGCCGCTCTGGAGCTGGCCAAGCGTGCCGGCCAGGCGCGCTCTGGAATCGCCGGTCGATGCCGGATTGGAGGCGGCCGCGGACGGACCGGCCGGGCTGGGATTGACACTCGGGCCACAGCCGGCCAGCAGGCCGGCGAGGCCCAGGATGAGCCCAACGCCCAAGAGGGCGGCAGCGCTTACGCGTTGTCGCCCTCGAGGTGCAGGAGCGCGGCTCCGCCGATCGGTGGACGGCGGAGTGAGACGCAGGTTCAGTGGGTCTTGGAGATGCCGTCCGACTTGCCGGGCGGCATCCACTGGCCGTGATCACCGGCGCCGTGGCCGAAGCCCCAGCCGCGGCCGTCGTGGTGGCGATGGCCGCCGCAGTCACCCGAGCGTCCGTGCACGTACAGGGTGTACGTGCCGTCGGTCTCGGCGACGAGGCCCACGAAGACGCCGGCGCGGCCCTTGTCGAACCAGGCCATGAAGCCCTTGCCGAAGCTCTTCTCGGTGGCCGTGCCGCCAGTGGCGCCGTCATAAACGACAGTCCCGTCGGTGGCGACGTGAAACTTGATGCTGACGGCCGTCCCGTCGCACAGGTGGGCCGACCAGGTCCGCGGCCCGCCGAGGCTCGCCAGGGTCCCGTTCAGCTTCTGGGCATCACGTCCGCTGAGGGTGATGGCCAGGCTGGCCGTCCCGTCGCCAGCCACGTGGACCGAGATGGCCAGGTGCTTGCTGAAGCCCTGCCACGAGAAGGTCCCGCCGGTGGCGGCGCCACTGCCCTTGTCCTTGTCGGCCGGCTTGGCGTTCTTGGGCGTCAGCTTGGTGGCTGGCACCGGGTTCACGGCCCAGGTGATTCCGGCGGCCGGACTGACCGATCCGAAAGCGACCGTCGGGTTGCCGCTGGCGTCTTTGCCCACCGTGTAGGTGGCGCTGGACTTGCTGCCGGTGCCGAACACGTCGGCCGACCAGCTGCCCGTGCCGAGCAGGTCGCTCAGGTGCTTGGCCCTGGCCTTGATCGACAGCCGGCCGCCCATGGCCTTGACGGTGACCTTGACTGTACCGTCGGTGTTGGTGAACTTGACGAAGTCGTCGCCGGACGTGGTCTTGGACAGGGCCGAGCTTGGGTCAAGCGCGACGCCACTGATCGTCCCGACTGCGTTGAGGGTCACGGCAACGGTGAGCGGTGTCCCGAGCAGGGGAAGCGTTGCGGTCATGCCACCGGTCTGGGCGATCGGGGCATTGGTGGTGGCAGCAACCCCGGCCGGCGTCGCCGCCAGCAGGAAGGCCGCCATGGCCAGGCCCGAAAGTCGCACGGGGACGCGGATCGCGTGATGGGTCATTGGCTCGTCTCCTCGTTGCGCACGAGCCCCGCGCGACCGGCATCTGGTCGCCACTCGAAGGGGCCCGCTGTACGTTTGAGCACGCTCCGTTGAGCACGCTGATGGGTCCACCGTACCCCAGGTCGCCGATCCGTGCCAAGGACGGTCGTCCGGATTCTGGTGGGTCGATCGTACTTTCGGGTGCTCCCGCGCACCGGCTACGCTGTCCCGAATATGGCTGCATTCCTCGTCCGTCGGCTGCTCGCCAACGTGATCGTGATCGTGGGCGTCGCGTTCGTCGTCTTCGCCCTGGTCTTCCTGGCCGGTGATCCGGCCCGCGCGTTGCTGCCCCTCGAGGCGCCCCCGGCCGCGGTCGAATCGCTGCGCCTGAGCCTGGGCTTCAACCAGCCGATCCCGATCCAATTCCTGGGATTCCTCGGGCGGGCCATCCAGGGCGACTTTGGAGCATCGACCCGGACGCTCGAACCGGCGCTCGGGATGGTCCTCGCCCGGGTCCCCGCGACGCTGGTCCTGGGAGCGAGCGGAGTGCTCGTGTCGCTCCTGGTTTCCGTCCCGCTGGCCATCGCGGCCGCCGTCCGGCCCGGCTCGTGGCTGGACGTCCTGGCCCGGTCCGTGGCGGTGGCCGGCCAGGCGGTACCCGGGTTCGTGCTCGGCCAGGTCCTCATCCTCGTGTTCGCTGTCACCTGGCGGATCCTGCCCGTGTCGGGCTCGGGCAGCGTGGCTCACCTGGTCCTGCCGGCGATCGTGATCGGCGTTGGCTCGGCCGCCGGACTGACCCGGATCCTGCGATCGAGCCTGCTCGACGAGCTCAACCGGAACTACATCCGGACGGCTCGGGCCAAGGGGCTCGGGCCCAGCCGGGTGGTCCTGGGCCACGCCCTGCGAAATGCCGCCATCCCGTTCGTGACCTTCCTGGCCTTTGACCTCGCCGCGATCCTGTCGGGCGTGATCATCGTCGAGGTGATCTTCAGCTACCCGGGCATGGGTCTCCTCGTCGTCCAGGCCGTGACCAACCGGGACTTGCCGGTCATCCAGGCATTTACGTTCGTGGCTGCCCTCACGATCGTGACGGTCAACCTGGGGTTGGACGTGCTGTACGGTCTGCTCGACCCCCGGATCAGGCTGGGCTGAGATGGACGAGACCTGGCTGGATCAGGCACAGGGACCGGATCGCGCGGGCCGGTTCGGTTGGCGCCGGACGGGGCCGACGGTGTTCATCGGCGCCGGGATCGTCCTGGTGGTCAGCCTGCTGGCCGTGCTGGCACCGCTGATCAGCCCCCACGATCCGCTGGCCCAGGTCCTGGTCGACCGACTCCAGCCACCGGCCTGGCTGCCCGGCGGAACCGCCACCTACCTGCTGGGGACGGACGCCAACGGCCGGGACATCCTGTCCCGGATCATCTGGGGCGGCCGGACGTCGCTCGAGATCGGTCTGCTGAGCGTCGTGCTGGGCAGCGTGATCGGGGTGAGTGCCGGCCTGTTGGCCGGTTACCGGGGCGGCTGGCTCGACACGATCATCGGCCGGGTCGCCGATATCCAGCAGGCGATCCCGCTCCTGATCCTGGCCCTGGCCGTGATCGCCGTGGTGGGATCGTCGATCCTCAACCTGGTCATCGTGCTCGGCGGCGGGTCGTGGCTGTACTACTACCGGGTCGTCCGCGGCGAAGTGCTGGCCGTCCGCGAGCGTCCCTACATTGAGGCGGCTCGGGCGGTGGGCGTCGCCGACCGGCGCATCCTGGGGAGGCACATCCTGCCCAACGTGGCGGGGTCAATCGTGGTGATCGTCACCCTCGAGATCCCCCAGGTCATCCTGTTCACGGCCGGCCTGACCTTCCTGGGCCTGGGCGTGCCGCCCCCGACGCCCGAGTGGGGACGCCTGATCTTTGAGGGTCGCGACTACCTCCAGAGCGCCTGGTGGCTGACCCTGGAGCCGGCCACATTGCTGGTCCTGTTCGTCCTTGGAGTGAACCTGCTGGGTGATGCGCTGCGTGACCGCCTGGACCCGATCCGGAGGCGTTCGGGAGCGTAACGGCGTATCATTGACCGTCCTGCCACGACCTTGCGAAGGGGTCGGGCGTACCACTCCCGCAGCGACCGAACGGAGCCCGTGTTGGCCCTCACTCCTCCCGCCAAGCCCGGCATCACTCCCGAGTTCAAGCACGTGATCGACGAATACAAGCACCGCGAGCAGACCGTCACGTGCGTGTGCGGCTGGCACGGCAGCTCCGTCGGCGTGGATGGCCAGCCGTCGGCCTGGACGGCCCACCTCATCTCGGTGCGGGGCAAGAAGCGCTAGCTCGGACCCGGTTCAGGCGCGGTCGAGGGCCGCGCCGAGGTCGGCCAGCAGGTCTGCGGCTGCTTCGATGCCGCAGGACAGCCGGATGAGCGCCGGATCCACCTCGAGTGGCGAGACGGCGACCGAGGCGTGGGTCATATCGGCGGGCAGCTCGATCAGTGATTCCACGCCGCCGAGCGACTCGGCCAGGGTGAACAGGCGGGTCGATTCACAGATCGCCACGGCTCGATCGCGAGCACTCCGGCCATGTGCCCCACCGGCCCGCGGGATGAATGACACCATGCCGCCGGCGCCGAGCATCTGCCGGGCAGCGAGGGCGGCCTGCGGATGGGCGTGGGGCCCGGCCCCGAGCCCCGGGTAGCGGACCAGCTCCACATCATCACGGGCGGCCAGGAACGCCGCGATCGCCGCCGCATTGGCCGCATGCCGTTCAGCGCGCAGGGCCAGCGTGCGCAGGCCGCGCAGGACCAGGAAGCAGTCAAATGGGCCGGGCACTGCCCCGATGGCGTTCTGCAGGAAGCGCAGCCGCTCGGCCACGGCCGGCCGGCTGGTCACCACGATCCCGTTGACCGTATCGGAATGGCCGCCGAGGTATTTCGTGGCCGAGTGGAAGACGATGTCCGCGCCGTGCTCGAGCGGGCGTTGGACGGCCGGCGAGGCAAACGTGTTGTCGACCACCAGCAGCGGCCGCTCGCCGTCGGCGCCGTGATGGGTCGCGATCGCGTCGGCCACCCCGGCAATGTCAACCAGCTTCAGCAGCGGGTTGGTCGGCGTCTCGAACCAGACCAGGCGCGTCCGGGGCGACAGGGCAGCCCGGACATTCAGCGGATCACTGGCCAGGTCGACGTAGCGGGCGATGATCCCCTTCGGCCGGAGGACCCGTTCGAACAGGCGATAGGTGCCGCCGTAGACGTCGTCGCCGATCACGACCTCGTCGCCGGGCAGGGCCAACTCAGCCAGCATGGCCGTGGCGGCCGCACCGGACGAGAAGGCGATCCCCTCCTCGCCACCCTCCAGGGCGGCGACGGCCCGTTCCAGCCGACGTCGCGTGGGGTTGCCGGTCCGGGCGTATTCCCAACCGTCCCGGGGATGGCCGATCCCGTCCTGGGCGTAGGTGCTGGTCTGGTAGATCGGCGGGGCGACCGCGCCGGTCAGCTCGTCGGGTTCCTGGCCGGCATGGACCGACAACGTCTCGAATGACCAACCCTCGTCGGCGGCGTAGCGCTCGGCAAACGGCTTCGGCTCGTCGGGCACGGGCTCAGACCACCACGGGCCGGTGGGCGACGTGTTCGAGCAGGTCGAGCTTGGTCACGATCCCGGCCGGCCGACCAGCCCGCACGGCAACCAGGGCCGAGAACGGGCCCGACAATAGCCGGAAGGCGTCGTCGAGCGACGCCGACACGTCTACGATCGGGAGTGGCTTGTCCATGAGCTCGCCGACGGTCCGTTCGACGACGGATGGGTCGCGGTAGGCCCGGTCAAGCAGGCCCTTCTCCGAGATCGAGCCGACGATCGCCTCGATCCGATCCGCGTCGGGTGCGTCGACGTGCGCCTCCGAGACGGGCATCTGGCTGATCCCGTAGGCCTGCAGCTTCTCGATCGCGGCGCCAACCCGTTCGGTGGTCCGGGCCAGGACCACCTGGGGTCGACCGGCGTCGTGGTGGCGGTCGGTCAGCAGGTCGCTGATGTGGGCGGCTCCGCCACTCGTGGCCAGCAGGCCGTTGACCCGCATCCACTCGTCGTTGTAGAGCTTGGACAGGTAGTTGCGACCGCCGTCGGGCAGGAGGACGACGATGATCGCCTCGTGGCCGCGATCGGTCTCGGTCAGCTCGCGGGCCACGGCCAGGGTCGCCACCAGGGCCGTGCCGCATGAGCCACCGGACAGGATCCCCTCCTCGCGGGTGAGCCGGCGGGCAGCGGCGAAGGCGTCCCGGTCGGAGACCCGCACCCAGCGGTCGACTACGGCCGGATCGTACGTTCCGGGCAGGAAGTCCTCGCCCACGCCCTCGGTCAGATAGGGCCGAGCGATATCGCCCGAGAGGATGCTGCCCTCGGGGTCGGCGCCGATCACCTGGATCGCCGGGTTCTGCGCCTTGAGGTAACGGGCGGTACCGCTGATCGTGCCGCCCGTGCCCACGCTGGCGATGAAGTGGGTCAGTTTGCCGTCGGTCTGGCGCCACAGCTCGGGGCCGGTCGTCCGCTCGTGAGCGGCCGGGTTCTCCGGGTTCCAGTACTGGTCGGGCTTGAACGCCCCGGGAATGTCGCGGGCCAGGCGAGCCGCCACCGAGTAGTAGCTCTCGGGCGACTCGGGCGCCACGTTGGTGGGGCACAGGACCACCTCCGCCCCGTACGCGCGCAGGAGCGCCTGCTTCTCGGTCGATTGCTTGTCGGCCATGACGAAGATGCAGCGATAGCCCTTCAAGGCGGCCGCGATCGCCAGCCCATGGCCGGTATTGCCGCTGGTTGGCTCGATGATCGTGCCACCGGGCTGGAGCAGGCCGGCCCGCTCGGCCGCTTCGATCATCGGCAGGCCGATCCGGTCCTTGACCGAGCCGCCCGGATTCATCGTCTCGAGCTTGGCCAGGATGAGCGGCTGGCGCTCCAGCGGTCCGAGCTCCCGGGTGACCCGGGTGAGCTGCACGAGGGGCGTGTTGCCCACGAGGTCAAGGATCGAGCGTGCGTAATCCATCCCCGCGAGGATAGCCGGTACCGGGCTCAGCGGCGGTCCTGCGGTCGGGCGAGGAAGAGCCAGGTCAAGCCACGCAGGCGGTGGGACCGCATCGGCGGATCGATCGTGCGCGGATAGAGCTCGGTCACTGCCGGCCCGAGCAGGTCGGCAAAGCGCTCGGTCAGGCGATGGGCCAGGTCGAGCTCGGCCCGGCTGCCCGGTTCCGGCAGCAAACCGTCCGCGGGCCACTCGGGACCAAGCAGCTGGGCGACGGTCGTGGGCTCGAGCAGGCGCGTCGCCAGGTGCCGGCCAGCGTACAGCTCGGCGCTGCCGGCGATCGCGATCGGCAGGATCGGGGCGTTGATCCGCAGGGCGATAACACGCATCACTCCGAACGGGGACCGGTACGAGAGCGATATCCTCCCAGACGCGATTGCCGTTGATGTCGATCCTCAGCGTGGCGTGGCCCTTCTCGCAAATGTTGGCCGCTTGGTCATAATCACGGA
>JBBRIV010000154.1:0-7109 GCA_038220425.1 Candidatus Limnocylindrales bacterium | reverse complement strand
AGTGGCAGGCAACGCGCTGGCCTCCGCCGATGTCGCGGAAGACAGGGTCGTCGGTCACGCAGTTCTCGGGGTTGCCGAGCCGCTCACGCAACCAGCAGCGCGTGTGGAAGCGGCAGCCCGACGGCGGGTTGGCGGGCGAGGGCACGTCGCCCGCGAGCACGAGCCGCTTCTTGCGGATGCGCGGATCGGGATTCGGGACGGCCGAGAGGAGCGCGATCGTGTACGGATGCCGCGGCCGCTGGTACAGCACGTGCACGTCGGCGAGTTCCACGATCTTGCCCAGGTACATCACGCCGACGCGATCGCTGATGTACTGGACGACGGACAGGTTGTGGGCGACGAACAGGAAGGTCAGGTTGAACCGCTCGCGCAGGTCACCCAGCAGGTTGAGCACCTGGGATTGGATCGAGACGTCGAGGGCCGACACCGGTTCGTCGGCAAAGATGAACTCAGGCGAAAGGGCCAGGGCGCGGGCGATCCCGATCCGCTGGCGCTGGCCGCCGGAAAACTCGTGCGGGTAGCGTCGCGAGTACTCCCGGCGAAGCCCGACCTCCTCGAGGTAGTCGCCGACGCGCTTGTCGCGGACCTTGCGGTTGGCCCAATCGTTCTCGGGGGTTGCCTGGGCCAGCAGGCCCTCGCCGATCAGGTCGCTGACGGGCATCCGCGGGTTGAGCGAACCGACGGGATCCTGGAAGATGATCTGCATGCGCCGGCGCATGGCCTTGAGACCCTTGCCCTTGAGGCTGAGCAGGTCCGTGCCTTCGAACTCGGCCCGGCCCGACGTCGAACGCTCCAGGCGGAGGAGCGTCCGGCCGAGGGTGGTCTTGCCACAGCCCGACTCGCCCACCAGCCCAAAGACCTCGCCCCGCCGGATCTCGAACGAGACGTCGTCGACGGCCCGGACGTTACCCACCACGCGTCGGAGCAGCCCGGCCCGGATCGGGTAGTACGTCTTGAGGTTGTCGATCTTGATCAGGGTCGGCGCGACAGGCGCCACCGGAACCGCCTGTGACAAGCCTGCCTCCATGGTCATGGGTGCTCCCGCGCGAAGCTCTCGTCATAGGCCGCCCGGCGCGCGGCGAAGCGCGGGTCGTTCAGCCAGCAGCGGGCCGTTCGATCGTGGCCGAGCTGGATCAGCTCGGGTTCGGCCTCGACGCAGCTGTCCCAGGCATATGGGCAACGCGGCCCGAATTTGCAGCCGGGTGGCAGACGGAAGGGATTTGGCACGGTGCCCTTGATCGCCGACAGGCGCTGGCCGCGCTTGCCCTGGGACGGAATCGACTCGAGCAGGCCGCGGGTGTAAGGCATCCGCGGGTTGAGCAGGACTTCCTCGACGGTGCCCGACTCCACGACCCGCCCGGCGTACATCACGGCCACGTCATCAACGGTCTCGGCAACCACGCCAAGGTCGTGGGTGATCAGCAGCAGGGCGGCCCCGGTGCGCTCCTGGATCGACTTGATCAGCTCCAGGATCTGGCGCTGGATGGTCACGTCGAGGGCCGTCGTCGGTTCATCGGCAATGATCAGCTTGGGATTGCAGCTGAGGGCCATCGCGATCATGATTCTCTGGCGCATCCCGCCCGAGAGCTCGTGCGGGTACTGCTTGAGCCGCCGCCGGGGATCAGCCACCCCAACGTCCTGGAGGGCCGACAGGGCGATCTCCTGGGCGCCTTTCTTGTTGACGCCCTGGTGGATCAGGACCGCTTCCATGATCTGGTCGCCCACGGTCATGACCGGGTTGAGCGAGGTCATTGGCTCCTGGAAGATCATCGCGATCTCGCCGCCGCGGACCTTCCGGATCCGCTTGTTGTCCATCTTGAGAAGGTCATTGCCCTCGAACAGGATCTGGCCTCCGGCGAATTCACCGGGCGGGGTCTCGATCAGGCGCATGATCGAGAGGGCCGTGACGCTCTTGCCGCAGCCGGACTCGCCGACCAGGGCCAGGCGGCCGCCCCGGCGGACGGAGAACGACACTCCGTCGACGGCCTTGACGGTGCCGTCCATCACGTGGAAGTAGGTCCTGAGGTCGCGGACGTCGAGGAGGACGTCGCCGACGCCCGCCCGGCGCTCTGGAGCGACGAGTGCGTCGGTCATATCTTGGCCCTCGGGTCGAGGGCGTCACGCAGTCCGTCGCCCATGAAGTTGATGCCCAGCACGATCACCACGATGGCCATGCCCGGGAAGAACGCCCACCACCAGTTGCCCTGGCTGATGAAGCCCAGCGAGCCGGCCAGGATATTGCCCAGGGTGGGCGTATCGAACCCGACCCCAAAGCCGAGGAAGCTGATAAACGCCTCCCCGATGATCACGCCGGCCACACCCAGGGTGGTCGATACGATGATCGGCGACAGGGCGTTCGGGATCAGGTGGCGGAAGATGATTCGGCGGTCGCGAATTCCGGCAGCCCGGGCGGCATCCACATAGTCCTCTTCACGCAGGCTGAGCATCACCGCGCGCACGAGCCGGGCGATCCCCAGCCATTCGAACAGGCCGAAGATGACCGTGACGCTGATCCAGTTGCCGGAACCCAGGAACTTGGTGAAGACCAGGATGACGAAGAGCAGAGGCAGGGCCAGCAGGGCATCCACGATCCGCATCAGGATCGTATCGGTCCAGCCCCCGAAATAACCGGCCACGCCGCCGACGATCGTCCCGATGACGGCGCCCATGGCCGAGGCGATGACCCCGATCAGGAGCGAGTAGCGGACGCCGTTCACGACCAGGGTCAGGACGTCCCACTGGAGACGTCCGGTCTCACCGAAGAGGTGGGCGAGGCTGGGCGGCCGACCGGCATTCACGTGAACGTCGGGCACCGGGATCTTGTAGTAGTCGTACTGCAGGATGAACGGACCGACGATGGCGATCAGGACCATCCCGAAGAACATGACCGAACCGATGAGGGCGGCCCGGTGGCGCAGGAAGCGCTTCCATGCGATCTGCCACTGGCTCAGCGACTCGAGCTGGACGTCGTAGTCGGGCCCGCCCGGTTCGAGGTCCTCGGTGACCGCCCGCTCGTCGGGCGGATCCTCTGGCGGCAGGGACCTATCCATAGCTGATCCGCGGGTCGACGACCGCGTACAGGATGTCGGCCAGGAGGTTGGCCGCCACGACCACCACGGCGGTGATCACCAGGATCCCCATCAGGACCGGGTAGTCGAAGTTGTTGACGGCCTGGATGTAGGCCAGGCCCATCCCGGGCCAGCTGAAGATGGTCTCGGTGGCGATGGCCCCGGCAAACAGGAAGGGCAGCTCCAGGGCGATGTTGGTGACCACCGGCAGGAGTGCGTTACGCAGGGCGTGGCCAAAGATGACGTTGCGCTCTGAGACGCCCTTGGCCCGGGCGGTCCGCACGAAGTCCTGGTTGAGCGAGTCGATCATGGCTGCCCGAACGAAGCGCGAGTCGCCGGCGATATTGACAAAGACCAGGGTGATGACCGGCAGGATGAGGTGCTTGCCCAGGTCCACGATGGCCGTCAGCGGCTGAGCGCCGAGAAATGCCCAGTACTCATCCGAGCCGAAGATGGGCACCGACCGGGTATCCCACATGCCTCCCGCAGGGAACCATTTGAGCCCCTCGGAGAACACGATGATCAGCATCAGGCCGAGCCAGAACGTGGGGAACGAGAATCCGATGTAGTTGACGATCGTGATCACGGTGTCGGCCTTGCCGTACCGTCGAATCGCGGCCAGGACGCCGGTACCCAGGGCCAGCAGGATCCACACGACCAGCGACACGCCCGCCAGGATCGCGGTCGGTAGGACGCGCGCCCCGATCAGCGAGATCACCGTGGCGCCGCTCGACGACGAATAGCCGAAGTCGCCGTGCAGGACGCCGTTGTCACCACCGCCGAGGAAGCCCGGCAGGAAGTTGGGCACGCCCGAATTACTAATGAATACCCCCAGGCCCTGGCCGTCCGGGTTGCACATGCCGACCCAGCGGCAGTACTGGACGGGGATGGGCTGGTCGAGGCCCCAGCGCTTGCGGAAGGCTTCGACCGCCGCCGCCGTGATCTTGGGGTTCTGAGCGAAGCGCTCTTCAGGCCCGCCGGGCGCGACGAGCAGGATGCTGTAGATGAGCAGCGACACCACGAACAGAGTCGGGATCGTCCCGATCAGCCGACGAATGATGTAGCGCGTCACGTCCGCACCTTCTGGTTACGTTCGCGGGACTGCAGCCGAAGCCGCAGTCCCGCGAAGAGCACGATCGGTTGCCCGACCTAGAGGACCTGTTCCGGGACTACTGGTCCCGCCACCAATCCTCGATATTCCAGAGCTGGTCGGTCGCGCTGCCGTTGTTCGCAACGTTGTGCAGCTTGAGCGACTTGTCCATGACCGTCGTCCAGTCATAGAGCGGGATTTCAGGGAAGCCATTGGCCGGATCGGCGTACAGCACCTGGATCTTGGACAGGGCGTCCTTGATCGTGGGCAGGTCGACCGTGGTCTGGGTAGACAGAAGGAGGGTGTCGAGGTCCGGGCTGTTGGCTCGGATGTAGTTCTGGCCGCTGTGGTCGCCCAGGCTCGGGTCGAACTTCGAGTCGTACAGGGTGTACAGGGAGCCCGGGTCCGGGGTTGCCACCCAGGCGAACTCGGCCACGTCAAAGTTGCCGTGGGTCAGGTTGCATGGGGTATCGGCGGCGATGCTCCAACCGGCAAACACGTTGGCCGGCGGGGCTGCCTTGACGGTCAGCTTGATGCCCAGGGGCAGGAGCTGGCTGGCAACGAGGTTGAGGGTATCGAGGCGGTACTGGCGATCCGCCCGGGCGCAGCCCAGGAAGTTGGCTTCGGTGCCGTTGAGGGCCAGGATGCCCTTGCTGTCCTTGGTGAAGCCGGCGGCCGCGAGGACCGAGGCTGCCTTGTCAGCGTCGTGCTTGTAGCAGGTGACGGTCGGGTCGTTGAACCAGGCCTGGGCATTCGTGAAGTTGCAGGTCGGGGTGACCACGCCACCGGTGATGGTCGTGTTGATCGCGTCCTTGTCGTAGGCGTAGTGGAGCGCTTCCATCATCGCCTTGGCGCCAGCGGCACCAAACTTCTTGGTCAGCGACGCGTAGTTCCAGCTGTGCTGCTCGTACGTGACGCTCGGCGTCTTGTCGATCGAGGCCGGCGGAACGGAACCCATTGCGGCGACCTGGTTCTGGTTGAACTCAAGGCCGGCGTCAATCTCGCCGTTCACGAACCCGGCGATCTCGGCGTCGGTGTCCGCGTAGAACTTCATCGTGACCTGGTCGAACGGCGCGGCAGACTTCTTGATCGTGGTCCAGAACTGGGTGTTCGGGACATAGTTGATCTGTGCGTCGTGGGCCCACGCGGTGGGCATGTACGGGCCGCTCCAGACAGCGGTCTTGAGACCGGTGTCGATGTACAGCTTCTTGATCGCGTCGGAAACCGTGGCGGTCTTGAGGTAGTGGGCCGGCAGCAGCGGGCTGAACAGGCCGAGGAACGGCTCGTAGACCTTGCTGAAGTGGAGGACGCAGGTGCTGGTACCGGCGCCGTCGATGCTGGAGATGTCCTGGTAGCCGGTCGTGCCCTGCACGTTGCCCGCGTCACCCTGTGCCGGGTCGAGCTGCCACTTCCACATGAAGATGACATCGTCGCAGTTGATCGGCTGGCCATCGGACCAGTTGGCACCCGGGATCATGTTGATCGTGACGTCCATCTTGTCGCCCGTGAGGACAACTTCCTTGTTCGTGACGGTCGGGACGTCGCTGGCCAGCTGGCCGTAGTACTTGAGGTCGTTGGTGTTGCTCCAGAGGCCCCACAGGGCCATTCCGAAGGCTTCCTGGTCGTTGGCGAAGGTCGAGTAGATCCCGTTCCAGACGGTATCCGGGTCGCCCGAGATGCCGACGACGAGGTGACCGCCGCGGTTGCCCACGGCCTCAGCCTTGTACTTGGTCGCCGTGATATCGATCGGGATCGGAGCCTGACTGGGGACGGGGGTCGGAGCCGCGCTGGGCGGCGTGGTGGCGGGCGCAGTTGCCACCGCCGATGGGGCTACCGTCGGGGTGGTTCCGCCGCACGCGGCGAACACCAGCGCCGAAACGGCGACCAGGGTTCCTAGACGTTTCCGCATCTAATCTCCTCCAGAGTGGCACGAGGCCAAGGGTCATCCGGACTCGGCGGGTGGCGTTTCCCGGTGGGCCACTGGCCCGGACAGCTATGTGCTTGCCCGCGGCACAACGACAACACCAGGTACACGCGTCGCCAACAACGACGCCGCCGGTAATATGGGCGGGCTGATGCGCCCTGTCAAATAGCCCGGCGCCTCCTCATTGCGCTGGTCGGCTCAGTCCGGGCAGGGGGTCTCGACCCCCGTCATCGCTCGCCAGCGCAGGTTGGGCTGGCGCGCCGCGGTGGCCTCGTCGAGGCGCCGGACGGGCGCCGTGTGGGGCGCATCGTGGACCAGCTCGGGGCTTTCCACTGCCTCGGCGGCGATCCGGATGAGGGCCTCGGCAAAGGCATCGAGCGTCTCGATCGCCTCCGTCTCGGTGGGCTCGATGAGCATCCCCTCCTCGACGATCAGCGGGAAGTAGATCGTCGGCGGATGGAAGCCGTAGTCGATCAGGCGCTTGGCGATATCCAGCGTCCGGATTCCGGTGGCTCGCTTGATCGAGGCTGCCGAGGCCACGAATTCGTGCTTGCAGTACCGCTCGTAGGGGATGTCGTAGGTTCCGGTCAGGCGGGTCTTGAGGTAGTTGGCGGCGAGGACCGCGTCCTGGCTGACCTCCTGGAGGCCGTCTCCGCCGTGGGCCCGCAGATAGGCGTAGGCGCGCACGAGGACGCCGGTATTGCCGACGAAGCTGCGCAGCCGGCCGATGCTGGTGGCCCGTTCGCCGGGACGCTCCAGGCGGAAGCTGCCGTCGTCGGCGCGGATGACCCGCGGTGCCGGCAGGAAGGGCACGAGGCGGGGCCCCACGCCAACCGGCCCGGCGCCCGGCCCACCACCGCCATGGGGCGTGCTGAAGGTCTTGTGGGTGTTGATGTGCATGACGTCGAAGCCCGCGGCGCCCGGCTTGAACCGGCCCAGGATGGCATTCAGGTTGGCGCCGTCCATGTAGGCCAGGGCGCCCGCGTCATGAACGGCATCTAGGAGCTCGCCGATGCGCGACTCGAAC
>JBBRIV010000153.1:0-7168 GCA_038220425.1 Candidatus Limnocylindrales bacterium | reverse complement strand
ACGGCGACGCCGCCGCGACCAGACGTTGACGCCAGAGATGGGTGGCCGAGCCCCGACGGCAGGCCTCGGCGCGGACGCGGCGTCGGACCGAAGTCGAGCGCCAACAACTCGGCGGTGCGTGCTCGGTCCGACTCGAAAGCGACTCTTGTGCGGATGGTCCTGGCAAGTGTCTCGTTGCGAGGCTCCACGTCAGCATTGATGCGCGCCACCCAATCAGAGACGAGCAACCGCTGACGGTCGAACTCGTGCTTGGCCCTGTCGCGGTCGGCGGGCAGCGCAAGGACGAGCTCATGCTCTCGGACCCAACCCGTCGGATGGTCCCCATCAGCTCGGGATGGGCTCATTTGGAAGAGGCCAGCCGCCCCCGAGAAGGGCACGAACACGCCGACCGATGCGCCGCCGTCGCCCGGCACGGCGGTGCAGGCATCCCAGCCAAGCCGCAGAGGGTTGATACGGTAGGTGTCAACGAGGCGGTGACGGAGGCGGGGCAGGTCTGCCGTGACAAGGTGAGCGGAAGGCAGCGTGTCGACTTCCGTCAGCGCCTTTGTCCGCTGGTCTACGAACGCCTCTTCCACGCTGATGCCCGCAAACAGGAGATGCGAAAAGCGGGCCAAACGCACGTTCACTTAGGAAGGACCTCCTTAAGGAGATCAGATCATTCGTTCTAATCCTACCATGCCCCGCGAGCCACTCAGCGGCGGTCGGATATCGGACTCGCCAATCCGGGTCAAGCGCCCGGCCTCTCGCGGGAATACCGAGATGGCGGCGAACGTTTCGGGCAATTCGGAGGGCTAGCCCTCCGGCGAGGTCACGCTTCGCTTGGGAAGCAGACACTCTGCCAGCTGAGTTACTCCCGCTCGGAGATGACGAGAGTCTAGCCCAGGCGCCGTTGGGCCTCAACGGGTGGCTCCAGTCCACGTTCCTGTAGTCCTCGGACTCGTGGAGCGCGATGTGCATCATCGCGATCGTCGGCGACGCTCCCTGACCATGCCGGCCACCGGGTGCCATCGGGACCGTGTCCGAGGGGCGGATCTCCCCGAATGGCACTTCCCAAGCTGTGAAGACCGCGCCGACCACCCAGGGACGGCTCGGCCTCGGGCGAGGCATGGTCCACATTCGGAGCCTGAGCGCGTCTGCGTTGCTCTTCGCGACGCGCTCTGGCGGTCCCGCCCCCTCGCGCATGACCCCGACTCCCTCGTTCCTCCGTGCGCCGACCGATGTGGCCGCCGTTCGCCAGCGGGCTGCGGAGGAGCGCGAAGGTTCGTCAGCGTTTGGTCAGCGGTTGGGGCGATCCTGCTACCGATGAACATCGAGCCGGTCCACCACGTGTCTCTCCTCCATCGCCGCTGGCTCTGGCTTGTCCTGCTCCTGCTATCGGTCGCCAGCGTGGTCACGGGCCTGCTCATCGCGGGGCCGTGGGCGCAGGCGCCCGCGGCGCAATCCAAGACGGTCTGGCAGGAGATCAGTTCGGGCATCACCGGAGGTCAGGTTCCGAAGCAGACGGCACTCGAGGCGTTCGCCTACCTCTATCACGTGACGATCCCGGGCGTGCAGGTCCCCGCTGGCCGGAACGACGGCCAAGGCCCTTCGTCCGGCACGGGTGTCGTCAGTTGGGTCCAAAACCACTGGGCCGAGTTGACTCCTGCCCAGCAGGCCGTCATCGATCCATTTATCACGCAGGGACCGAATGACGTGGTCCGGACGTTCGACGCCTCGGGCTCGATCGTCCCCGGCCTCCTACCGCTCGCGCGCACGACCGCTCCAGCCGCCATCGCCGCCTCGGCCTACCCGATCTTCGACGCGACAGTGGTCGAGATCCTGACCGACATCCAGCACCTCGGGCCGAAGCTCGGGATCCCGACGATATCGGGCAGTGTCACGCTCGATTTCAGCGACCAGGATGGCTGGGACGTTCAGACCGCGACGCCGATTCTGTTCACCACGCACGGGCACTACGATCTCTTCGGGGGGGTCTGGAGACCGTGCAAAATCATCGTGTACAGGAACACCTGGTCGAAGATGACGCTCAAAGGAGACAAGCTCGCCGACCCGCTGCACGTGCTGCTCACCCACGAAGTCATCCATTGCTACCAGCAGGTGATCTGGGGCAGCGTGGCGACCGCCAACAAGATCCCGGCGTGGATCACCGAGGGGACGGCCCTCTGGCTGGCCGGAAACGACACTGGCAGCATCGAACCCTACCTGCCGATGGCCTGGAATCTGTACTTCAACGCCGAGACGGACCTCTTCAACCGGGCGGAAGACGCGGTGGGCTTCTACGACCTGCTCGCTCACAAGCACAGGAACCTGTGGGGCCTGATCCCGGCGGCCTGGCGGGCCGCTGGCGCATCGTCGGACCCGTCTGATGCATTCATCGCGGTGCTCGATGGCGATGCATCGGACATTCGCGACGCCTGGGCGCCCGGCTATCTGCGAAAGGCCGACTGGAAGGACCCGTGGGTCACGGACGGATTCGGGCTGGGTCCCGAGACCAAGGTCACGCCACGGGTCCTCACGGCCACCAACCCCGGCGCACCGGGCAACCTTGAGAGCAGGTCGAACAGCATCGCCCAGGTGGTGGGCTCGGCGGGCGAAGTCGTGACCGTCGAGACGACAGGCCTCGTGAGCGCTCACGACGACTCGGACCACATCGTCCTGAGCTTCCAATCCAAGCGCCTGTGCACCGTCGAGAGTTGCGTCTGCAAGCCCGGTACACTGCGGGCGGGCGAGGACATGGCAGAACAGCAGATGCGGTTGCCGTTCATGCTCGCCTTCAACGCTCCCAAGGGCGGCAGCTCCTACGTCGTGACCGGTCGGACCCTCGAGGAGCTATGCGGGCAGAAGCCCTGCGCGGCGCAGAAGTGCGCAGGCGACAACGGGGATCCCCACCTCCTCACGGTCGATGGGCACCGTTACGACTTCCAAGCGGCCGGTGAGTTCACGCTCCTGCGCTCGACGGACGGCACACTTGAGATCCAGGGTCGCCAGGAACCGTACAACGGCTCGGACCACGTGACCATCAACACCGCGATCGCGGCGCGGGTGGGCAGCCACCGGATCGGTGTGTACCTCACGAGCGGCGGCCTTGAGTTGCGGGCGGACGGCGTCGCCACCACCCTGACGGCCCCGCTCGACCTGGGATCGGGCGGCCGGGTCATCGCCTACCCGAAGGGCTACGAGATCGACTTTCCAGACGGGACGACGATGTGGACAATGTCTCTTGGAGCTCTTGGAGCGTACGGGATCAACGCCCAGATTCAACCGTCGTCGGGCCTCGTCAGGGGCGTCAACGGTCTCCTCGGTCCCGTCCCACCGGCGGGCCTGGGCGTGCCCTCGCTGCCCGACGGGACGCGTCTGCCGCGAGCTGCAGACAACCACACCGCCTACGTTGAGCTGTACCAGACATTCGCCGACGCTTGGCGAGTGACCGACACTACGAGCTTGTTCGACTACGCTCCGGGTACCTCGACGACCACCTTCGCGAAGGCCTTGTATCCGGTCGAAACGGCCGCTCAGACCCTTGCCACTCTGCCCGGTGACCGGCAGGCCGCCGCCCAGCTGCAATGTGTCTCGGTCACCGACCCTGACCTGCGCGACCAATGCGCCTTCGACTTCGCGGTCACTGGAGAGCCGGGTCTGGTCGATCAGTATCTGCTGACCCAGCAGTTCCTGGCGCAGGGCCCCACGAGTCTTGGGCCAACCGTCGCTGCGACTTCCGCGCCGGACGGACCACCCTCAAGCGCGTCGCCGGTGCCGAGCCTCGCGCCGCGCCCGACCGGGATCACCAAGCTGATCCCCCTCGTCATCAACGTCGACGGCGCTGTCTTCGGGCCGGACGGCACGATGTACCTGTCGGTCGAGCTCCCCGAGGGTCAGTTTGAGGTCGTCGCCATCGACCCGCGACAGGGCCGGATCACCCATCGGATCGCAACCACCGGCGCGGGGCTCCTCGCCTTCGCCTCGGGGTCGATCTGGCTGGGCGGGACGACGGCGAGCAGCGACTGCACGATCACCCGGCTCGACCCAACCACGCTCGCGGGGCAGGCCCCCATCGCAGTCCCATGCGACCTCGGCCGGTCCGTCTTCACCAGCCGTGGTCAGGCGATCTGGTTCGTGGACCAGTCCGCAGTGGATTCCAGCGGCAGCGGTGTGCTCCTGAGAATGATCGATCCCACCACGAACCGGCCGTCTGCGACCGGCGCAGCACTGCATTATGCCAACGGATCGCTCAGCTCGAGCCCCGATTCGACAGCGATCGTCTACGGGGACGTGGGCAAGGACGTCCAATTCCTGGCGGCCGGCTCCACCCAGTTCCAGTCCCTGGGCAAGCTGGCCATCCCCCTCTTCGCCGTGGCTCCAGGCGTCTGGACCGATACCTTCGGGACGAGCTCGGGAACGGGCTCAGCCAGTCTCGTTGGACCGGGCGGCACCCTCGCGACGGTCCCGATCGACGGTCCCGTCGTGGGTGCCAACGACCGGGCTGTGTACGTCAATGGCCAAGCGGCCGCCGACGGCTCCGACACGCTCTGGCGCTATCCGGCCGACGGCTCCGTGCCGATCCAGATCGCCCAGGGCTCGAAGATCGACACGGACGGCGCCGCGGCCGACCTCGGCTACTTCGACAACGCGCCATTCCTGGTTGGCGCCCATCAGGCCGTCAAGATCTGGCTCGTGCCGTCGTCGATCAACGCCGGGCTGTCCGCTGTCGACATCCAGTGGGTCGCATTGCCCTAGCGGTTTTCTGCGGACTCAATCGCCTGCGCGTCACCATCACCAGATGGTGTGTCGCTCGGACTGGCCGGTAGGCGGCGCCGCTGGCGGACGCTGGCTCGTTTCGTGTCGCCGGACCGTTTCGCCGATCTCCTCCCCGAGTTCCGGGTCGATCCTGAGCGCCCGCAAGCGTGGCAGCCGCGCGGCGACATTCGCGCCCTGGCGTCACTTGACCCGGTCCGCTGCTCCATATGAGCAGTCGGACGGGGTCCCTCCTGGACGTCGGCATCAGCGTTTGATCAGTGGCCAGGGACATCCTCGTGTCGTTCTACCTGAACCAAGACCGACCGAGGAGCCACTGATGACACCTTTCCGATTGACGTCTCGCGTGTTCCTGATGCCCGTCGTGCTTGCTGCGGCATTGGCCGCGTGCAGTGCAGGCGGCCAGCCTTCCCCGGGCTCGAATGGGCCGGGTGGGGCCGACGGGCCTAGCAGCACCGCCTCGGCCGTGCCGCTCGACTCGACGGTGCCAGGCGCCGTCTCCAGCCCCGCATCGACGGCGCCCGATCCGTGCAGCCTGTTGACTGATGCCCAGGCAAATAGGGCGTTCGGCGGCCCCACGGCGCACAAGGCCGGCAAGTCGAAGGATGCTTCGATCATCAGCGGTTCCACCGTGACCGAAACCCTGTGCGAATGGGATTTGGTCACGAGCGACCAGCTCGGTCACGACCTGTGGATCGCCGTCTATGCAGGCGCCGATCGCAACTACTTCAACAACACCGTCGATGGCAAGACCGCCATTCCCGGACTGGGCGACGCGGCGGCCGGGGACTCGAACGTCTATGTCTACGTCTTCAGCAAAGGGACGGTCCTGCAGCTGTACGGCAGCCTGCCCGGCACCGACAGCATCCAGGCGGTTGCGGCCGTCGCGATCACAAACCTGTAGCCGTCGCTCACCTCGTTCCGCCGCTTCTGCCGAGTACGACCTTTTGAAGCTGGGCCCGCCTTCCTTCTCCGCCTCCTGCCATGCGACCCTGGAGATCCTCAAGGGCTCCGTGAACGTGTCGGTCCTCGTCCAAGGGGTTGCCCGCGGACCTCAGGATCCCAAGCTTCGTGTACATCATCATCGGCTCGCTGTTCGTGGCCTTCAACGTCTTTGCGATCACCATGGTCCTCCAGTACCGGAAGATCGGACGCTGGAGTGACTACCTCGTCGGTGAGAAGACGTACATGGTCCTGAGCCTGGTCGCGAAGACGCTTCTCGCCTGGCAGGTCTGGTCGGGGACCCTCCGACCGGGCTGAGCCCCGCCCCGAACGCAGATCAGTAGCACCAACATCGTCGGTGCCAGCGGGTCTGTCTGAGGCCGGCTCCGCGGCGCTCCTGGCAGGGCATGGCGAAGACCTGTCCTCCCGTCCCGCAACCTGTCACCGCTGGCAGCCGCTTGGAGCCTGCGTGATGATTCCGCCGGCATCTAGCCTGTGATTGGGAACTTCAGCTTAGGTCGGTTCGGAACGATGGTTCCGCGGGTCATATCGAGTGTCCTCGACACGCCGCCACCACGCCGCCATCTGCTCCAGTTCGTCAGGACCGAATTGATTGAGGAAGCGCTCCCGCACGAGCGCGACGTGTCCCTCCAGAGCGGTTCGCAGCATCGAAACGCCCGCATCGGTGAGGATCGCGTATGCGCCGCGTCGATCTTCGGGTGCGCTCTCTCGGTTAACGAGGCCGACCCGCTCGAGCCGCTCGACGACCCGGCTGATCCCGCTCCGGGTGAGGACGCTCTCCGCGGCGACATCCTGGATCCGCATCCGCCGACCCTCGACCCATGAGAGACGGAGGAGGACTTCGAACTCGACATGCGAGATCTGGCAGCGCTCCGCGAGGTCGCGCTCGATCAGCCGCATCATCCGGCCGTGGACACCCAGAAGCCCGCCCCACGCGTCCCCTTCAAGGGGGGTGAACGCCTCGATCTCGGTCTCGCTGGATGACATCGTCCCGTCCTCTTGACAGATAAGTGCTCACGCACCTATTATGCGTGCCTGCTCACGCAACTACTGTACCAGCGTGGCGCGCCAGAACGATAGGAGCATCCAAATGGCAGTGATCGAGATCGTCAGGTTCCGGCTCCGCGAGGGCGCGGACGAAGGCGCGTTCCGAGCGCTCAACGAGCGCTTCCAGACGGAGGTCGTCCCGAACATCCCCGGCCTCGAGCGGCGCGAAGCGACCGTGGCCGAGGACGGCGAGTGGGTCCTTGTTCTCCGCTACCGGGATGCCGACAGCGCGGCCCGCGCAATGGGGTCCGACACGAGCGACGTATCCGGTCAGTTCATCTCGATGCTCGACATGTCCACGATGTCGGCAGCTCGCTCGGAGATCGTCTCCGAGTAGCCAGACTGACCCGACACGAAGGAGTCGAACGAGGGCCCATGAGACTGCGACTGCGTCGGGGCGAGCCCA
>JBBRIV010000152.1:0-7202 GCA_038220425.1 Candidatus Limnocylindrales bacterium | reverse complement strand
GGGCCACCGCCACGCCCACGCCGATCAGCACGTCGCCGACGCTGAACACGTTGGCCAACGGGATTCCGTGGGGGATGGCGAAGATGTCGGTCAGCGGCTCAAGAGCGGGGTGGGCGATCACCGCGCTATTCGAATAGACCGTCTCGGCACTCCGCCCGAGTGCCGCCAGGGCGCCCGGCGCCGCCGGCATGTAGCCGCCGTTGGTCGCGATCGCGGCCATGTTCGAGAACGCTCCGAGGGCCACGATCCAGAGGCCCGGCAGGGCCGCGTTGCGGAGCAGCGCGACCAGGACCAGGGCGGTCGACCCGACGTAGATCGGGACACCCAGGGCGCCGATCCGCTCCGTGACCGGCGCCGAGAATAGGACCACCTGGATGGCAAACCCCAGGACGGCCAGCCAGCCCCAGCGGAACTGGATTGCGCTGATCCCCGCGACACGACCGCCGGCGAGCAGGCCGACGCCAAGTCCGATCAGGACCGCGTATAGGATGAACATCAGGCGCGAGCCACCGACGGACCGGACCGGCGCGATCGGGCATGCGGATCAGGCTGGGGCCCCGCCAGTTCGGCCGTCAGCCTCCGGCCGGCGACGCCAAGGAGGCTCGCCACGCCATCGATCGGGCTGGGTCGGGCGAACAGAAAGCCCTGGCCAAATTCGCAGCCAAGGGCGCGCAGGCGCTCGAGCTGGCCGGGCTCCTCGATCCCCTCGGCCACGATCCTCAGGTCAAGGGCTCGACCCAGGGCAATGATCGCGGCGGCAAAGGCCCATTCGCTGGAGTCGCCGTCCGGCGGGGCCACGAAGTCCTTGGCGATCTTGAGGATGTCGACGGGGAATCGGCGCAGGTAGCTCAGCGAGGAATAACCCGTCCCGAAGTCGTCGATCGCAATCCGGACGCCCCGGGTGCGGAGCGTCTGGAGCTTGCGGATCGTTGCCTGGGTATCCCGGAACATGGCCGTTTCGGTGATCTCCAGGACGAGTCGTTCAGGCGCGAAACCGGTGGCGGCCAGGACCGCCTCAACCTCGTCCAGGAAGTCCGGCTGCTGAAGCTGGATGGGCGAGACATTGACACTCAGGCTGAGCTGGGAGGCCGGGTCGAATCGGCTGTTGAGGGCCCCGACCTCGCGTTCGGCGCGCTCCATCACGTAGCGCCCGAGGGCCAGGATCGACCCAGTTTCCTCGGACAGTCCGATGAAGTCG
This sequence comes from Candidatus Limnocylindrales bacterium, assembly GCA_038220425.1. Lineage (GTDB taxonomy): Bacteria > Chloroflexota > Limnocylindria > Limnocylindrales > CSP1-4 > Palsa-1033. Next base: position 6,004 of record JBBRIV010000152.1, on the reverse strand, counting down.
TCGGGCTGGACCAGGCCGCGGCTGGGATGCTGCCAGCGGACCAGTGCCTCCAGGCCCGTTGCCCGCCCGGTGGCAAGGTCCACGATCGGCTGGTGGTATACGACCAGCTCGTTCCGGGCGATTCCCCGGGCCAGCTCGGCCGATAGCTCGTGGCGAGCCACGATGGCCGTGTGCATGGTCGGCTCGAATACGGCAAAGCGGCGCTTGCCCAGCGCCTTGGCGGTGTACATCGCCACATCGGCATTGCGCAGCAGCTCGTCGGCCGGCTGGTCGTCGCCGCGGGCCATGGCGATGCCGATGCTGGCGCCGATGACCACGTCGTCGCCGACCAGCGGGAAGGACACGCCCAGGGCATCGATCAGCCGGCGAGCCACGGTTGAGGCCAGCTCCAGGGCCGGCGTATCATCGAGCAGGATCGCGAACTCATCGCCGCCCAGTCGGGCCGCCAGGTCCATGCCCCGCAGGCACTCCCGGATGCGCTCGCCGACCGAGACCAGGAGCAGGTCCCCGGCGGCGTGGCCGAGGGTGTCGTTGACGATCTTGAAGTCGTCCAGGTCCAGGAACAGGACCACCGGCAGCAGGTCGGCCCGGCGCGGGGCGCGCAATCGGGCCTCGACCTGCTCCGCGAACATCGAGCGGTTGGGCAGGTTCGTGAGGGGGTCGTGATAGGCCTGGAACCGGAGCTGGTCCTTGAGCCGGCCAAGCTCGGCCAGGGATTGCTCGAGCTGACCGTTTTCGAGGGCGACCGCGGCCTGGTTGGCCAGGGTCTCGAGGAGACGCAGGTCGTCTGCCTCGAACTTGGTGCCCTCGGTCAGCCGGTTGGCAATGGTGATTGTGCCGATCGTGGCCGACTCGCCCACGAGCGGGGCGATCATGGCCCGCTTGATCGTCATCTCCCGGCCACCGGGGGTCTGTTCGGGCGTCGAGAAGATCGGTCGGCGGGTGGCGATTGCCCGGTCCACGTCGGGGTGCCGGATTGGCCGATCCACCGGGACCATGGCCTCGTTGCTGCCGTCGTGGAGCGAGGTCGTCCGGAGAATCTGCTCGGATTCCGGGCTGGGCTCCAGGACGACCTCGGCCAGCTCGGCCCGGAACATCTCCCGGGCGTGGTCGAGCAGGGCCAGCAGGGCCACATCCAGCTCCGGAGAGTGCTGCAGGATCCGGCTCGATCGGTAGAGCATCTCCAGGCGCTCGTGCTTCTCACGTTCCGAGACGTATGCCCGGTAGGCCAGGAAGAGGGTGCTCAGCGGCAGGGCCAGGAGCCAGATGCTCGACGGGTCGTACCACAGGATGGCCACGGCCAGGAGGGCCAGGCTGGTATTGGCGATCGCCACCAGGCCCCCGAACTGGAGCATCTCGGGCAGCTTGCGGAACTGCGGTGCTCCACCCGACAGGGTGATCGCCGTGGCGATGTTGACAGCCCCGATCGCGCTGGCCAGGAGCATCGCTCCGAAGGCCGCGACCCAGTCCTGTGGCCCGGGCAGGCCTGCGAATCGGCCGAAGGCCCGGAACACGATGATCGCGGCCACTGCGACCAGGACGTAGTTGGCCAGGTTGAAGGCGGTCTTGACGGCGGATTGGCGGGACGTGATCAGGAGTGCGCCGGCACTGCCCAAGAACAGCGCCAGCAGGTATTGATCGGGCGGCACGAAGAACAGCCCGATCACGGCCGGCATCTCGCTCAGCGAGAAGGCATGCGTCTCACGCCGGAAATGGACCTCGATGACTTTGAGATCGGTCAGGAAGAAGCCGGCCGCCAGGATGGGCCAGGGCAGCCAGAAGGGGACGTCGAGGGGAGCGAGCGACTGGATCCGCACGAGGTAGCCCAGCAGCGCCAGCGCGGCCAGCAGCGAGGTGAACGTCCAGACCCGAACTGCGGCCGAGGCGAACGGTCCAGCCCGGACGATGGCGACAGCGCGCAGGCCGATCCGGAGCAGGCGCTCGCTGGCCCAATGGGCAGGACGTGATTCGCGCTGGGGCATCACTTCATGTTGGCCGTCCTCCGCCAGCCCGAACGCCACGCAGTGGTACGGGTCCGCGGGGTACGACTGCCGACCTCGACGCTGGCCTGGAGTGACCCGGGCAGGACTGACGTCTTACCGTCCCCTTACACCTGGACCATCCCAAATGTACCTGGGCTGGCGATGATCGCTGGAGCACGTCGCGGACCAGCCCCGGGCCCGTGGCACAAGACACCGGGAATCACGATCTAGATCACGAGGGCCCTGTCGGCAGGCCGATCCGCTACGCTCTGATGAGCAATCGCGAGCCTGCCAGGAGCGTCAGCGTTGATCTGTCCCAGCTGTGGAACCGAGAACAAGGCGGGGCGCAAGTTCTGCGGTGGCTGTGCGGCCCCGCTGGCCGTGATCTGCCCTTCGTGCGGGATCGCCAACGAGCCTGACATGCGCTTCTGCGGCGAGTGTGCGACGCCGCTCTCGGGCCCCCCGCCGGGTGCCTCTGGCGTCCTCGATCGAAGCCTGCCCGGTGCCGTCGCGGAGCGCCGTCTGGTCAGTGTCCTGTTCGCCGACCTGGTCGGCTTCACGCCCTTTGCCGAGGAGCGTGATGCAGAGGACGTCCGCGACACGTTGACCCGCTATTTCGCCATCGCGACCGAAGTCATCGGCCGGTATGGCGGGACGGTCGAAAAGTTCATCGGCGATGCCGTCATGGCGGTGTGGGGCGCCCCCACCGCCCGCGAGGATGACGCCGAGCGAAGCGTCCGGGCGGCCCTCGACCTGGTCGATGCGGTCAGGGCACTCGGACCCACGATCCAGGCCCGGGCGGGCGTGCTCACCGGCGAGGCCGCAGTCACCCTCGGGGCACCCAACCAGGGCATGGTGGCCGGGGACCTCGTGAACACCGCCGCGCGGCTCCAGTCGGCCGCCCAGCCGGGCAGCGTGCTCGTCGGCGAATCGACGATGCGGGCGGCCAGTGCGGCGATCGCCTTCGAAGAGGCGGGCCCCCAGACGCTCAAGGGCAAGGCGGCGCCGCTGGCGGCCTACCGCGCGCTGCGGGTGGTGGCTCAACGTGGCGGAGGTGGTCGCTCGGACCTGCCCGAGCCGCCATTCGTGGGCCGCGACGAGGAGCTCCGGCTACTCAAGGACCTGATCGGGACGACCGGCCGGGACCGCCGCCCGCGTCTCGTCTCGATCACCGGTCCCGGCGGAATCGGCAAGAGCCGGCTGGCCTGGGAGCTGGAGAAGTTCATCGACGGGATCAGCCAAACGATCTACTGGCATCGAGGCCGGTCGCCGGCCTATGGCGATGGCATCTCGTTCTGGGCCCTGGGTGAAATGGTCCGCCGGCGGGCCGGCCTGGCCGAGACTGACGACGAAGAAGCCACTCGGGCCAGGATCCGGAGCACGGTCGCCGAGTTCGTCACCATCGAAGATGACCGGCGCTGGGTGGAACCCGCGCTCCTGACCTTGCTCGGCCTTGAGCCTGCGCCGGCCGGCGGACGTGACGTCCTCTTTGCCGCCTGGCGGATCTTCTTCGAGCGAATCGCGGAACGGGCGACGACGGTCCTCCTGTTCGAAGACGTGCAGTGGGCCGACTCCGGCCTGCTCGACTTCATCGAGTACCTCCTCGAGTGGTCGAAGAACGTTCCGATCATCGTGGTCAGCCTGGCCCGTCCCGAGCTGCTCGATCGGCGGCCTGACTGGGGCGCCGAAACGCGGAACATGACCAGGCTGGGCCTCGAGCCGCTCAACGACGATGCCATGCGCCGATTGCTCGGCGGGTTCGTGCCGGGCCTGCCCGAGGCGGCCATCCGGGCGATCCTGGCGCGTGCCGACGGGATGCCCCTGTACGCGGTCGAGACAGTTCGCTCGCTGGTCGCCGACGGCCGCCTGGCCCGAGACGGCGACGCTTACCGGCCGGTCGGCGAGCTCGGTGAGCTGGCCATTCCGGACACCCTTCGCTCGCTGATCGCGAGTCGTCTGGATGCCCTTGACGCAGTCGATCGGAGCCTCGTCGCCGACGCAGCGGTCCTCGGCCAGACCTTCGGGCTGGCCGGCCTGACCGCGGTCGGTGGTCAGTCGGCGGACGTGCTCGAGCCCCGGCTCAAGGCGCTCGTCCGGCGCGAGCTGTTCGATGTCGAGGTCGACCCGCGCAGCCCGGAGCGTGGGCAGTACCACTTCGTCCAGTCGCTGATCCGGGAGGTCGCTTACGGGACCCTGGCCAGGCGTGAGCGGCGCACCCGTCACCTCGCCGCGGCGCGCTATTTCGTGGGCCTTGGCGAAGACGAGCTGGCCGGAGCCCTCGCCACCCACTACGTCGCGGCCCACGAGGCATCGGCCGAAGGCGCCGAGGCCGACGCGGTTGCGATCCAGGCTCGCCTCGCCCTTTCCGGAGCCGCCGAGCGAGCGGCCACGCTGGGCAGCCTCGAACAGGCTATCTCCTACCTCCGCCAGGCGATCGCGATCACGGCTGATCCAGCCGAACGGGCCAGCCTGTACCTCCGAGCGGCCCGCTCGGCCAACGAAGCGGCCCGCCACGAGGACGCCGAAGAGCTCATTTTGGCCGGCCTGGACCTGGCTCGATCGATCGGTGACCTGCAGGCGACCGGTGCCGGCGAAGCGCTCCGCGGCGAGGTCCTGATCGACTGGGGCCGGACGGTTGAGGCCGCCGAAGTCCTGGAGGCCGCGGTCGCCGCGTTCCCGGAATCGGGTACCGATGCCGTTCGGGCAACGCTCCTCGCCAGCCTGTCCCGGGCGTTGATGCGGACTGGCCAGCCGGCCCGGGCGGTGGCCGTCGCGGACCAGGCGCTGGACCTGGCGGAGCACCTCGGCCTTGAGCGGATCATCGCCGAGACGTTCAACAACAAGGGATCGGCGCTGGGTTACCTGGGGCGGCGGCGCGAGGCGCTCGTCCTACTCAGGGCGGCAATTGACGCCGCGCACGCCGGCGGCTTTATTGCCGCGGAGGCCCGGGCGATGAGCAACTTCGGGTCCCAAACCGAGGACGTCCGCGCGTCGCGCGACACCTATAAGGCTGCTGCCGAGCTGGCTCGCCGGGTCGGCAACCGAAGTCTGGCGAACTGGGCATCCGTGGCCAGCCGCTACGGCGACATGTTGTCGGCCGAGAACTGGGACGAGGCCATCGATGCCAGCCGGGACGAGCACGCCGACGACGAGGACAGCCCCATGGACGAGATCCGGCGGCTCTCTGTCGTGGGCTTCTTCCTGGGTCCGCGGGGCGATTCGCTCGACGAGATCATCAGGCGGTTGGAGCAGCTCGTCGACCAGGTCTCGGACGATTCGGCCCTGTCCAGCCTCCACTTCACTCGATCCCAACGAGCCCTCAGTGTGAGCGACTATGCCACCGCGATCGATGAAAGCCTGAGCGCCGCGGACGACCCTGCCCTGCGCAGGATCTACCTGAGCCTCGCGATCCGCCCCGCCCTCTGGTCGCGCGACATGGCCCGGGCCAGGGAGGTCTCGGCGCTGCTCGATGCGACGGTAGAGACGGGTACAGACGCGGCGGCCAGCCGGATCGCAACTCACGCCGGACTGGCCGCCCTGGAGGGCCGGACCGATGAGGCGATTGCGGGTTACCGACAAGCGTTCCAGATGTTCCGCTCGATGGGGGCGGACTATCTGGTCGCCGGCCATCAGCTGGACCTGGTGATCCTCGTTGGTCCGACCCACGAGGCGGCCCGGGAAGCCGCGGCCGAGGCGCGCCCGACCTTCGAGCGGATCAAGGCCCGGGCCTACCTGGAGCGCCTGGATGCCGCGCTCGCCGAACCCGTCCACGGCCAATCCGTGGGCGAGCCCGCTCAGACTCCGGGCTGACCTCAGCCGGCGTCGGCCAGGCCGCGCCGCGTCCGGATCGAACGCTCCAGGGTGCTGAAGAACAGGGCGTCGACGAGGATGCCGATGACGAGGATGACCAGCATCGTGGCCAGCAGCTGGGGTGCATCGAGCAGGTCGCGAGCCAGCTGGAGACGGACGCCGATCGAGGGCTGGCCGGCCACGATCACCAGCAGCTCGCCGGCCATCAGGCT
>JBBRIV010000151.1:0-7217 GCA_038220425.1 Candidatus Limnocylindrales bacterium | reverse complement strand
CTATTCGCTGGCAGCGGGCATTGATGCTGCGCACCGTGATCACATCGCCGCGGGTTGCGGCGGGTCGATCATGTATGCCGTGAGCGCAGCGAACAGCCCGTGGGCGATCATGACGATCGATCCGCCTTCAGGTCGACGGTTGGTTGGCCCTCAGCTGGCCTTCGACGGAAACGTGATCTACCTGGCGTACACGCTTGTCGCGCCCGGCGAGGGGTGTGGTGGTGGCGATGACGACCTTGGCGTGTACTACCGCAAGCGCACGATGCCGGATGGCGCCTGGTCGCCAGCCCAGCGGATCGGCCTCGCCGGTGATGTCCTCGATTCCTTTCGAGAGTCCGGGGGCGCGTTGTACGCGACAGTCGAGGGTCCAAACGGGGACAGTGAGGCGTACGAAACGCTGGATGGCTCAACGTATCGACGCTACCCGCTTGTCGACATCTATGGCCCGGTCGCCTTGCGCGTCGGAACGGACGGGCTCGGGCGGATCGCGTACGCCGCGGAAGACGGGATTGACTTCGGGGTGTTGCATGGATCCAGCTTCTCCAAGACGTCCGTGTTCCATGACACCAGCCGCTTCGCGTTCGCGCCCGTCCTGGTCCTGGACGCCAACGATGCGGCTCATCTCCTGTGGACCCAGACCCCGCACGGCGGGTGTGCAGTTGTGGAACCAACAACGGCCGATGGGACGTACTACGCGACGAACGCCGGCGGTTCCTGGAAGGTGACCCGGATCACCACCTTCGTAGGTCAGACGTCACTTCAAGTCGACAACGCCACGGGCCAGGTTCACGCGCTTGTTGCGAATGTCATCTTCGGCGTCTCAACGTCAGGCCTCAACTATTTCACAAGTTCCGATTTCGGCAAATGGACGGCCACCAACTTGACCTCGGCCGAAGCCTGGGTGCCTGTCATCCGCCTCGATCCAACGACCCGACGCCTTCTCGTGGCCTATTCGGGACCCGACGGCGTTTACGTCCTCACGCGATCCTGACGACACGGTAGATGGCAACCATGCGACGTGGGCGAAAGACGACTTGGGCGCTCCTGATCTACACACTCGTTTGGGGCTGGCTCCCGGTTGGCCTGTTCTACACAGGTCTTGGTCAAACGGGTACGACCCAGGCCATGACCTGGGAAGTGGCGACCTTCGGACTGATCTACGTCGCGATCGGCTACCTGGTCCTGTTCTGGTTTCGGCGCAGGGGCTGTCGGGTACGGCCCTGATGCGAGACCGAGGGCAATCGCGATTCGCGCCTAGTGGTCGTCGCGCACATTCAGCGTGAAGACGCATCCGATTGCCTCGCCGATGGCGACGACGTAGCGACCGGGCTTGATCAAGAGGCGCCAGGTTCCTTCCACCTGCGGCCCCGTCACGGTCATGGCCAGCGTTGGCAGCCCCTTGCTCGGGCTCTGAGTCTGGAGCCCGACCGTGAACTCACAACTGCCACTGACCGTGTAATCGATCGCGATCGCGCGCGGCAGATCAACCGGCGGAGGCACACCGTGACCGCCTTCTGCAAGCTTGGTCACAGACATGTACGAGGTTGCATCGGACGGGCTTGGCGAAGGCGAAGCGCTGGCCAGTGGTTGCGGTTGACCGGTGGGAGAGCCGGTCGCCAGTGACGGCGACCGGATGGCGGCTGGCAGTATCGACTGCGAGCTGGCCGAGCACCCAACCAACAGCAGCGCTACCAACCACCCGGCGACGGTCCCCACGATGGGCCGCGTCCTGATATCTGGAGTCATCATTGAATCCCCTGACTGGGCTCCAGTGACGGAGGCCCGCTTACGCTCACCTTCAGCTCGGCAGATGGAATGCCCGGTTGAGGAAGGCGACGACCCACTGCCCCCATTCCGTGGGACAGGTATCGATGACCATGCCGTGGGTGGCGGCCGGGCAAATGTGCCGCTCGACGGGCACGCCTGCGTCCAGCGCCCTGGCGTACATGGCATCCACGCTGAGTGCCGGCAGGTCGTGCACATCGGCGCCGCCGTGAATGAGCAAGAGCGGGCGCTGATGCAGAGCCGAGATGGCCGCGATGGGGTCAGCTTCTGTGAGATCGAGTCCCGTCCGGACCCAGGTCCCGGCCAGAATCGCCGGTGTTCCGGGCACGGCCGGATGGCCGGCGTCGACGACCAAGCGTCGCTCCAGGATGTTCGAGACGTGGGCGTGAGTTGAATCCAGGATGAGGGCCTCGATGCGCAGGTCGACCGCCGCCGCTCGCGCCGCCGCCCCGCCGCCCATGGAATTGCCCATCACCGCGATGTGGGCCGGGTGCTTGACCTTCTCGAGCCAGTCGATGATTGCCTCGACGTCGTTCCGCTCGCGCAGGCCGAACGTGCTGTCGGCGCGGCCACTCCGGCCGCCATCGCGCTCGTCGAAGGCGACGACGTTGAAGCTGGCGTGGAGTGGGACCGCGTACTTGAGCACTTCGCTCTTGTTTGCGCCCCAGCCGTGCACCAGGACGACCGTCGGGCCGCTCGGGCCGGCGCCATTTCCCGCCGGGATGTACCAGCCTCCGATCGGCACCCCATCAGACGTGACAACCTGGCTGCCGGCCGTGGCGCCCTGGCTGACACAGTGCTCCATATCCGGGTTCTGGCGTTGCAGCGCAGCGTCGTCGGCGATGTCGTAGTTCAGCGGCTCGTACGTCCAGCCGTAACGGACGAGCGGCGTCCGGCAGTCCGCGTTCCCGGTGGGATGGGCGAGCTGGTCGGATCCGATTGCTCCGACGTAGGCCGTGTAGCCGGTCACGCCCAGGAGCGTCGTCGCAGCCAGGAGGGCGAGTGATCCGCGCGAAATCCGGCGAATCCTGTGGCCCTCCACCCGCTGGCCCCAGATCAGGCGCACTGCTGCCGCTCCGATCAGAACAGACCCGACACCTGTCAGCACGATGCCAATCAGGATTGCCACGATCAGCCCGTTGGAAACGGGCACCACAGCCGGATGCAGGTAGTCGAGCCCAAGTGCTCCGACGATGAAGACGGCGAGCCCGAGCGCAGTCACTCGCAGGCCAGCCAGCCTGAACCCGCCAGGGAACGGCGTCGACCCGGTCAGCGACAGGATCGCGAGACCCTCGCCGACAAGGACGACTGAGGCGACGATCAGGGCGGTCCAGCCGACGCCGATCGCCAGCAGGATGGCCACACCACCGAGGGCGACGAGCGTGCCGCCGATCCGATTTACGCGCATGTCAGCGACTCCATACGGTCTGAGGCTGCCGCAATCGGCGCCTTCTGACCTCACCTTCTGGCATGGCCACTGCGGCGGTCATACGGCGGGACTGCGGCGCGAACGCGCCCGTCAACTTCGGGCGGCCAACCTGGCCAGGCCGGACTGCGCCGGTGGACAGCCGTCCGCTGCCGCGGCGACCGCCTCGCGATACGCGGCGGCTGCCGACGCGCGGTCCCCGGATACCTCGTAGCCCTCACCGAGCGCGATGAGCAGATCGATGGACCTGCCCCTGAGGGACGCACGCCGGTCCTCGACGAAGACGCTGTCGCCGTAGAACGGGCAGTCATCGAGGTATTCGCCCCGATACAGCGCATGGGCCTCTTCAAGTAGTCGAACAACATCCGCGCGTTCCGTCGTGACCCGCGCTTCGTCGAGTCGGGCCAGGAAGAGCGCGACGTCCGACCACTCCACGACGCCCGCGTCCAGCCGATAGCGGTCGTTGTAGAACCGGATCCCGTGCTTGCCGCCGCTGCCGTCGGGATCGAGCGTGTGACGCAGTCCTCCCAGGGTGCGATGGAAGGCGAGGTCGGCTCGCTCGACGTCGGTGTCCGGCCAGATCAATTCCAGTGCCTCGTCCTTGGCCACACCACGCTCGCCCCGGTCGAACAGGAACGCGAACAGCGCCTGGGCCTGACGGGTTCCAGCCTTCTCGCCGCCCCAGCGCTGAATCTGCTCGGATCCCCGTTCCACTCGCAGCGGACCCAAAGCAAAGACATGCAGGCCGGACGGACCGGCCGATCGACGGACGAGCGCCTCATGCAGACGGGTGGCACTTGACTCGACGTGGGCGCGATCCTGGAACAGCCCGTTCAGGGCCGCTGCCTGCTCATCTTCCAGGCGACCTGTCCGGAGGGCCTCGGCGACGTAGGCCGCCGACAGGCGCAGAAGCTCCTGATCGCCGGCACTGAGGGGGAGGCCGGACAACGTCGTGCCCACCCGAAGTTCGCCCATGACCTCGTCGTGGGCGACCAGCGGAATTGCGGGAGCCGCCGCTGGATCCACAGCGGTCCCCTGGGAGGCCGCAATCGATCCGTCGCGCCGGACCACGACCGCTCCGGCCAGGTCCAGGGCATGGGCCACCCGGGTCAGCGCCGGCTGCACGCCCGCATCGGCAGCCTGCCCGCTGAATGTCGGCTGGCCGAGGGCTGTGAGCAGGCGCTCGCGGGTCATTGCCGCAGCTGATCGACCCCCGAGGCGGGCCCGGCCCCAGGTCAGTGCAGGCTCGTAGACGGCGATCGTGACCACGAGCGCCATGATCGTCAGCAGGGGAAGGTCGAGCCCGAGAGGACCGCGGCTGGCAGCGTCCACCGCCAGCAGTGCCCCAACCAGCATGAACAAGCCAAGGCCAAGCGCCAGCGAGGTCCAGAACGCCCTGCCCGCGACGTCGGGCGCGAAGAAGACGCCGGCCGAGAAGACGACCGAAGCCGACAGGACCATGGCCACGGTCACCAGCGAGACGCCAATCCATGGATCAGTTTGTCCGACCGATGACAGCAGACGGATGATCCCGCCGAGCGCTCCGACCGCCACCGTGGCGAGTGTGACTCCCAGCTGACGGCGGCGAGGATCGTCCGGTCGCGTCCGTCGAAAGGCCGTAAGTAGCCAGGCCGCGCCGCCCAACAAGGTTGCCAAACGCGTTGCGATCCAGGCCCAGCCCAGCGCTGTACCCGACACGGGACCCAGGCTGAGGTGCGGGGCGCTGAGCGCGATCGGGGTCGCCGGATCCACGATGCCGGGCAGTGCAAAGGCCACATTCAGGAGGTAGGCGACGGCCACCAACTGGATCTGACGGCGCGACGGGTGGCCCTCAGTTGCGATCACGAGGGAAAAGTGGGCGGTGGCGGCGATGATCAGGGCGGCCGACAGTTCCTCCACGGCGTGGCCGACCTGGACGGCCGACGAGGAGGTTGAGAGGCGCTCAAGGATGATGCTGCTGCTCCAGGCGACCAGCGCGAAGGAGAGGAAGCTGAAGACCCGGGCAGGGGCCGCCCTGGACCGGGTGAGCACCGTAAGTCCAAGCCAGATACTGAGGACGGCGGTGAGGCTATGGGCCGCCACTTCGAGCTGACCCGGCGTCAGCATCCCTTGGTCCTCCGTCCTCGGCGAGGCGCCTCGTCAGGCGTCGACCGATGCCTCGCGGCGGAAACTCCAGCATTGGGCGACTGGCGTTCGACTCGCGAACGAGGGTGGTCTGGCCGAGGTCGGCATCTTGGCACGCCAGGCCCACGGGTGTCCATTGGGAACCGGCACTCAGCGACGATCGGCTGGGCTTCCCTTACCCACCCGCCGCGCGGCGATTGTCCCGACCACCGATCCGACGATCGCCAGGCCCCATGTGCCAATGTCCAGCAGGGCCCGCTGATCCGGCGGGATGCCCGAGTCGAAGTGCGACATCGAATCGGCAAAGTAGACGAACAACCCAACTCCGACCATGGCTCCAAGGACCCCGATGAACGCCGCTCCCTGGGCGAGCCAGCGGACTGGTTGGCGACGGAGTGGCCGGGCTCCCGCACCGAATGCCAGGACAGCCGTGATCGCCAGGACCAGCCAGGAGGCAACGACCAGGGCGGCCGCGGCGCTGGCCGCGACGGTCAGAATCGTGCTCCCATCGATGCCTGACTGCGGCTGATCGAGCGACCCGTCGTCGACCGGGGCTCGCGTTGGCGGAGCGACCACGCCTGCCGGGAGGAGCACCGTGATCGGACTCATGCATTCGACGTCGCCGGCAACGATGTCGATCTGCCACGACCCGCCGTCCGCCGCCCCGAAGAGGATGACCCCGCGCCACGACCCATTGAGTTGGGCAACGGTTCCGTCCCGGATGTCGCTTTTGTCCTTGAACGCCGTGAGGCTGACCGAGTCATTTGGCCCCGCCAGCGATCCCGACAGCTCGAGTGGTGTGCCGGCGATCACCGTCGATGTGCCGAGTGCACAAGGTGACGGAGATGGGTCCGGGCTGGTGCTCGCGAAGACCGATGTCGGCAAGCCAAGGGCCATCACCAGCGCGGCGCTGACGAGCGTTCCGCCGATCCGTCCTGAGTGCATGTGGGTACTCCCTGAGAGTGGGGCGCCGCGACGGGCGCCTTCAGAGGACACCTTTGCCGACCGCCACTGCGGCGGTCATGCGGTGGAACTGCGGGGCAAGCCCGCGCGAACGAGGAAACTCAGAACGGGTTCCCGAGCGCGCCGCTCAGACTAGCCACTCCGGCGAACCACACGACGACCACGACAGGAATGCTTACGACGACCAGGGCGACCCAGGCGCTCGAGTGGCGAATGCCGACCGACCAACCCATCACAGCGATTCCGATCGGGCCGAGAAGAAACAACGAGATCCAGCCACATAGGCCAAACAGGCTCAGGTTGTCGCGCATCTCGGCGTATGGCGCCAGGCCGTGCTCAATCAACCAGGCCAGGACGAGGAAGACCAGCGGTACTCCCAAAGCGATGACGGCCCCTGCCACGGCGCCTGGGCGCGAGCGAACGGTCATCTCGATGCCTGCCGAGCGGCTGGAGCACGGGCCGGCTCCACGTTGAACAGGGCAGCCCTCAGGTGCGTGCGCGCGCGCGAAATGAGCGTTCGCGTTGCGCCGTGGCTGCGCCCAAGACGGTCAGCGATCTCTTCCCCGCTTGCCCCGTTGGCGGCCATTGTGAGGGCCACTCGTTCCGCTGCCGACAATCGAGCCAGGCCAAGTTCGAGTTCCCCGTACTGCTCCCGCAAGATCGCCAGGGCATCTGGTTCTGGCGGCCCGTCGAAGCGTACGAGACGAGCTTCGAAACGACGAGCAACGGCCGCCCGGCGAGCCCGGCTGATGACAAGATTGGCGCTGGTCCGGTACAGCCAGCCGCCCACGTTGTCGGGGAAGCGGCCTGCCTGAGCCTCCGCGAAGAGGCGTAGAAACGCTTCCTGGGTCACGTCCGCCGCGACCTCCGGATCGCGCGTCAAGCGCAGAGCAGTCCCGCGGATCGCAGCCGAGTGGTC
>JBBRIV010000150.1:0-7245 GCA_038220425.1 Candidatus Limnocylindrales bacterium | reverse complement strand
GGAAGGGCACCTGGCTCGCCGTCGGCTGGTTCGCCAGCTGCAGCGCCAGCACCTGCCCCTCGCCGAGATCCGGGCGCGGCTGTCGGGGCTCGACGACGACTCGATCATCGAGCTCCAGGAAGCGCCCGAGAAGCCCGCAGTGGCCGAGTCGGCGATCGACTACATCCGCACCCTGATGGCCGGGACTCGGCCAGCCAGCCCCTCCCCGGCAGCCGCGCCGGCACCCGCGTTGGGGCCCCCGTTGGCGGCGAGCCTGGCCGAGCCCCACTTCCTGGCGGTGCCCCTGACAACGCCGCCGCCGGCAGCAACCCCACCAACCACCGAGCCGGACCGTTCCCAGTGGGACCGGATCAGCCTCACGCCCGACATCGAGCTCCATATCCGCCGACCCCTTGGCCGGCTCCAGAACAAACGGGTCGATCGCCTGATCGTGATCGCCCGGCAACTCCTCGAGGGGGACCCGTCATGACCTTCACCATCAAGACCGATCGAAAGCTCATCCGCCCCACCCACCGCAGCAACCGCTTCGTCGTGGCCGAGATCGTGGCCCCGCCCTCGCGTAGGGAGCACGCTCGACCGCCGGTCAACCTCGCCTTCGTCGTTGACCGCTCGGGCTCGATGGGTGGCCAGAAGCTCCATCTCGCGAAGCAGGCCGTGTTCGAGGCGGTCGGCCGGCTCCACCCCGAGGACCGCTTCGCGATCGTGGTCTACGACGAGGAGATCGATGTCGTCGTCCCGACGACCGTTGCGACCGCCGAGGCACGACGTGACGCGATCGGGCGCCTTGGCCAGGTCGAGCCCCGCGGCAGCACCAACCTGAGTGGCGGCTGGCTGCGTGGTTGCGAGCAGATCGCCCTCGTGCTCTCCGCGCAGGGCGTGAACCGCTGCCTGCTCCTGACCGACGGGCTGGCCAACGTTGGCATCACTGACCGCGACGAGCTTGCCCGCCACGCGAGCGAGCTGCGCACGAGGGGCGTGACCACGACCACCTTCGGCGTCGGCGAGGATTTCGACGAGGTCCTGCTCCAGTCGATGGCCCAGGCCGGCGGCGGCCACTTCTACTTCATCGCCAGCCCCGCCTCCATCCGCGACCACATCACGAGCGAGGTCGGCGAGACGCTCGACATCGTGGCCCGCGACGTCACGATCGAAGTCACCGCGCCTGACGGCGTCCAGGTCGAATCGCTCTCGCCCTACCCGGTCCGCGAACGAGCCGGCCGGACCGAGATCGTCGTCGGCGACCTGGCCTCCGACCAGCAGCTCTCGGTCGTCTTCCGGGTCCACTTCCCGTATGGCCAGGTCTCCGATCGGGTGGCAGTGCTCTTCGCCCTCGCCGATCGCGCCGACGTCCTGGCCGAACAGCCGGAGGGGATCCGCTGGGAGTACGCCGATGACCAGGCGAACAACGCCCAGGACCGCGATCGCGACGTTGACCGGGCAGTCGCCCGAGTCTTCGCCGCGCGAGCTCGCCAGGAGGCCGTGCGCCTGAACCGCAAGGGCGACTTCGACGGCGCCCGCCGGGCACTCAAGTCCACGGCTCGTCGGGTCAGCGAATACGCCGGCCGCGATCACGATCTACGGGAGATCCTCGCCCAGCTCGAACAGGAGACTGCGGTCATGGCCGCCCCGATGCCCGAAATGCAGCGCAAGGTCGCCTTCGCCGCTGCCTCGTACCTCCAGGCCTCCCGCGCCCCCGACGGCACCGCCAACAAGGCCTCCCGCCCCAGCAATAGCTAGGGCTCGCTAGATCTTGCCGGCGAGCGTTCGGATCAGCGCTTGAGCCCGGCGGGGATCGGCGTGCATCAGCGCGGTCATGCGCCATTCCCTGATCAGTCGAGCGAGCGGGGCGACCGACCCAAGCTCGACACAAGCGACGGCGGTCGCGATGTACTCCTCGAGAAATTGGTCACGCTCGGCCAGCGGCAGGAACTGCCGCCATTGCGCCAGGTCCGCGCGGCTGAGGCGATCTCGAACCGCCTTGTCCTTGACGAGGGCGAGAAACATCCGCGCGAGCAGGCCGAACGCTTCGTTCTCCTCCTGGTAGCGGGCCTCGCTCGACAGGTGCAGATCCTCAGCTTCGCGTCGATGGAGGACGACATCGGAGTCAGCCAGGCCATCCGTGACCGCGTTGGGATCACGCAGGAAGTCCGACCAGGTCACCGCCACAGAAGTGCTTTTCACGAAACGACCATAGAGTTCTGAACTTACGCAGAACTAAACAGCCGATTCCGAAAAGCTCGCGCTGGGGGCAGGTCGCCCCGCGGAGCCCGCGGAGCCCGCGCCCATTGGTTTAGGCTTTCGGCGTCCACGGCTGATGGGAGCTGAGCGCGAGTTTCCAAGCCCCATCGATTCGGACGTAGGTTGAGGCGATGCTGCCCTGGTAGGGCGACGCTTGGTCGGGCCGTCGGCCTCGGCCGTGATAGGCGAGGATCACGCAATCGGGCGTGACCTGGCGTACCTGGACATCGAGCATCTCAACGTCGCTCCAGGCCTGCTCGGAGGGCATCTGGACAACCTGGGCCTTCTCCACGAAACCCATCGGCTCGATCACCGACAACGCCTGGTCAGCCATGTGCTGCTCGAAGTAGCGCGGATCGGTGGCCTTCGTCCAGAAGCCCATCTCGATGTCCAGAATCTCGTCGGTTACCTTCGACATCGTTCAATCTCCTGGCAGGGGATGGCGCGACTACGCAGCCGGCAGTGCGCCCGGATGAATCTCCGCTTCGGGCTCGCCCTCGATCGTGACCCGCGGCAACCAACGAAGGAACGACGGCAGCCACCAGTTCCAGTCGCCGAGGAGGGTCATCGTGGCCGGCAGCAGCACGCTCCGGACGACCGTGGCATCCAGCAGGACCGCGATCGCCAGGCCCAGCCCCAGCTCCTGGATGAACGCGAACGGGATCGTGATGAACGCCGCAAAGACGAGGACCATGATCGTGGCCGCGCTGGTGATCGTGCCCGAGGTGATCGCGATCCCCTTGGCCACCGCAGCCCGCGAGTCGAGCCCCCGGTCGCGGGCCTCCTTGACCCGGGTCAGGATGAACACGTGGTAGTCCATCGACAGGCCGAACAGGATCGCGAAGACAAAGATCGGGACCCAGCTCTCGATCACGTCCGACTGGGCCAGCCCAAACGCGTGCCCAAAGATCCCGTCCTGGAAGACCGCGACCATCACCCCGAACGCGGCCGCCGTTGACAGCAGGTTGAGCAGGATGGCCTTGATCGGGATCACGAGTGAGTGGAAGACCACGAGCAGGAGCAGGAACGACAGGGTCAGCACGAACGCGAAGACGAGCGGGATCGCGTCGAGATAGACCTGGGTCACGTCCATCGCCTCGGCCGTATTTCCCGTGACATAGACATGGACGCCGGCCAGGCTCCCGAACGTGGCGGGCACGACAGACGCGCGCATTTGCCGGACGATCGCCTGGCTGGCCGGGTCGTTCTGGGTGCCGGCCATGACGAATGACACGAGGGCGACCTTGCTGTCGCTCGACAGGTTGAGGGTGACCGGCCCGCTCAGGCCGGCGACGGACAAGCCCGACGTCTCGAAGCCCTGGACCGCGGCTTTCACGGCGGGCTGGTCGTAGTTGGTGACAACCACTTCCAGGTCCAGGGTGCTGCCCTGGGGCCATTTCTGGTCCATCAGCTTGACCGCCTGGACGCCGTCGATCTGGTCGGGGAACGAGGTGAAGTCGGTCACCCCGATCCGGAGGTGGAGCATGGGGCTGGCCAGCAGGAGCAGCGCGGCCGCGGCGACCACGGTCAGCCGGATCGGCCGGCGCATGACTGCGATCACGAACTTGGCCCAGAAGCCGGTGCCCTCGGTTCGGACGCGCCCGAAGTACGGGACTCGCCCGCTGTTGATCCGGTCGCCCAGGATGGCCAGTGTGGCCGGCAGGAAAGTCAGGCTGCCAACGACTGCGACCAGGATCACCCCGATCGTGCCTACCGCCATCGACCGGAAGATCGAGACATTGATCATGAACAGGCCGGCAATCGAGATCATCACGGCCAGGCCGCTGAAGAACACAGCCCGCCCGGCGGTGCTGCTGGCGATCTCGATGGCCGCCAGCTTGTCGATGTTCCGGCGCCGTTCGGAGCGGAAGCGGGTGATCATGAACAGCGAGTAGTCGACCGAGACGGCGAGGCCAATCAGGACGACGAGCTGCGTCGCGTACGGGCTGGCCGGCGTGATCAGCTGGCTGAACAGGCCCAGGATCCCGAACGCCGCGAGCAGCGAGGTGACCGCTAGGATCAGCGGCACGATCGATGCGACGAACGCCCCGAACGTGATCAGCAGGATCACGAAGGTCAGGCCGATCGTCAGGAACGTCCGGTCGAGGCTGCTGTTGATCAGCTCGTTGATGTCCTGGTTGGTCAGGGTGTTGCTGACCGAATGGACGATGAAGCCGCCGGTATTGGCCTCGAGCGCGGCGATCGCCGGCCGGACCGGCACCAGGTTGAGCTTGACCGCGTTCTGATCGCCATTGACGTGACCAATGATCCGGACCGCTGATCCGTCGGGGCTGACCAGGCCGGCCTGGGGCGGGGCGGCAAGGGGGTCATTGACCGTGTCGAAGGCCGGTACGGTCCCCGCTGCGCCGGTGACTGTGACGGCCTTGAGCTGCTGGACCGACTGGGTGACGAAGGCGACGAAGGCCGGATCGGTGACCTTGAGGGTCGGGTGAGTGATCACGATCGTGACGCTCTCGGACGAGCTGGCGCCGCCGCCGGCATTGAACGCCGCGAAGCCCTTGGCCGATTCGGTCTGGGCCTGGTTGGGGTTGCCGTTGGGGTCGTCGGCCCGGATCCCGCCCATCGACAGGCTCAGGATGAATAGCCCGATCGTGGCCACGAACCAGCCGGCAGCGACCGGCCAGCGATGGCGCGAGCTCCACATCGCGATGCGCACGGTGGCTGGCTCGTTGATCGGGCGGTCTGCGGCGCCGTCTGTCGGGGTCTCGACCATCAGTGTCCTCGGGATGTTGGGTGGAAGGTGATCGTAACCCGACTCCTGCGAGTCGGGCTACGAGGCCTAGGTGCGAGGTTCGTTACGAACCAGGGCTACAACACGGATCTACGAGGCGAGCGCGGCCGCCTCCGGCGCGGATCCCTCCGACTCTGCTTCCATCTCGGCCAGCCGAGCCCGGCCGGCCAGGGCCAGGGCAGCTACCGCGCCGAGGGCGACGAAGCCGGTTCCCAGCTGGAGCGCTGGGATCATCCCGGCCACGAAGGCCTGGCCCGACTGGTACGAGCCGTTGGCCGCGAAGACCGAGGCCAGGACGGCCACCCCGAACACGCCGCCCAGCTCCCGGATCGCGTTGTTCGCGCCGGACGCCTTGCCCTCGTCCTCGGGTGAGACAGCCGACAGGACCACGTTGGCGATCGGCGCAAAGAACAGGCCCATGCCCACCCCGGCCAGCACGAAGGCGGGCACGATCCGGGCGTAGTCAACCGTGGGGCTGATGACCACCGAGATCCAGCCCAGGGCGATTGCCTGGAGGGCCATCCCGGTGACGAGCAGCGGTCGGGTGCCGGTTCGCGAGGAGAGCACGCCGGCCAGCGGCGCCACGAAGATCGGCATGATCGTCCAGGGCAGGGTCCGCAGGCCCGCTTCCAGCGGGGTGTAGTGCTGGACGATCTGGAAGAACTGGGCCAGCAGGAAGATCGATCCGAACATCCCGAAGGTCATCAGCAGTGACACGGCATTGGCGGCGCTGAACGAGCGCGAGCGGAACAGGTTGAGGGGCAGCATCGGCTCGGCGGCGCGAGCCTCCCAGCCCAGGAACGCCACGACGAGAACCAGGCCAACGCCCAGCGAGATCAGGATCGGCGAGCTGGTCCAACCAAGCTCATTGCCCCGGACGACGCCCCACACGATGGCGAACAGGCCGGCACTGACCAGGCCCAGGCCGGGCAGGTCCAGTCGGCTCGACGGTCCGTGGCTTTCGTCCAGGCGGGTGATCGCGAGGGGGATCGCCAGCAGCCCGATCGGCACGTTGACCCAGAAGATCCACTGCCACGCGAGGCCCTGGGAGATGGCGCCACCAACGAGTGGCCCGACGGCGATCGCCAGGCCGGCGATTCCACCCCAGGCACCCAGGGCAACGGCGCGTCGTTCGCGCGGGACGGCAGCGGACAGGATGGTCAGGCTGAGCGGGGTCAGGATGGCGCCGCCAAGGCCCTGGATTGCCCGGGCGGCAATCAGCACGCCGACTGTCGAGGACAGCGCGGCCAGGGCCGAGCCACCGGTGAAGATCGCCAGGCCGATGACGAACAGGCGCTTGCGTCCAAAGCGATCACCCAGGGCTGCGCCCGTGAGCAACAGGACGGCGAAGGTGAGGGTGTAGGCGTTGACGATCCACTCGAGCTCGCTCAGCGAGGCGCCGAAGCTGGCCCGGATGACCGGCAGGGCGGTGGTCACGACCAGGTTGTCGAGGGCGGCCATGAACACGGCCATCGAGCTGATGACGAATGTCCAGATCACGCGGTTGGGGCGGGGCATGTGGATCTCCTGTAAGTAAGTAGTTACTAAGTCCTGGCGGGAAAAAGGGGGGTCTCGACGCTCGATTCAGACGCCGCCCTCCAGGGGTGCATGGCCCATCAGCCCGGCATGGCCGTGGAGTCCGATGGCCGCTCCCAGGTTGAGGAGCATGCCTTCGGCGAAGAAGTGGTGGATGTCTTCGGGACTGGCCCCGGAGATCGCGATCACCCGCTGATGGAGCCGCCCGAACTCCTCGCGGACGACCGCCTGGACGTCTGGATCGGAGCAGGCAGCATAGGCCTGGAGCTGGAGCAGGAGCAGCGTCCGGTCGGCCAGCAGGGTCATGTACGAGGCACCGATCGCATCGAGGACGCTGTCGCAGCCGACCATCGTGCCCGGCTCATAGCGCCGGGCGGCTTCCTCGAAGGTGCGCCGTGTTCGACCGAAGCACAGCCGGACGACCGCCAGGAAGAGCTCCTTCTTGGTCCCGAACAGCTGGAAGATATAGGGCTGGCTGACACCCGCCCGGCGGGCGATCGCGTCGGTGGACGCGCCGACCAACCCGCCCGCCGCGAACTCTTCGACGCCGGCCGCAACGATCGCCTCGCGGCGCTCATCGGCCGTCATTCGGTTCGCGCCTGGGACGTGGGTCGGGGTGCTCATAGGCGGATATTAGTGAGTACTAAGTTAGCCTGTCAAGTGGGGCGAATCCGGGCTTTCACGAGGTGGTGCGAAACGGCAACGTAGATTCCTTAACC